>PXEI01000159.1 GCA_003564775.1 Spirochaetaceae bacterium | reverse complement strand
CGCCCATACTGCGACTGCTTAAAGTCCCCCCGCAGCAGATCCGCAATAGACCACAGGAACGCAGCAGTTTGTGAATGACTCTCGGTGTTCAAGTGCGGCTCCTTGGTGAAGTGGCGGTTTCCGGCGGCGCGGCAAGCGCCCGCGAACGACACGCGCGGTGGCCGGGCAACGACGGGCACCGTACCCGAACCCGCATGGGCTGCTAAGTAGCGCGGCAGGCACAGAGGAGCACCCGCCACGCCCGTTTCACGCGCGCCTTAATCACGCTACCATTATATTAAATCTCCATCTTGTCAAGGAGATCGTTTTGTTGCGGGAGTGGGTAGGTGGGATTTTCACACCGACACCGTTGAAGAAGCAGTGAAACCGAGAAAGATGAGAAATTGCAGTAGATGAATGAAAGCGAGCTTGCTGGCTGGATGGGGCCGTGGTAGGGTTTTTTTGGGTGTCACCTCGTGCTGCGGTGTTTTGCTACACGTCTCACCGAGCTCGGTTTTGATGTCCGGACTGCAAAAGGTCTACACTCATGTCCTGACTCGCAGACTTGGAGCTGTTTGTAGTTCAGTCGACCGGATAGAGTTGAGGTAGTCGGAGAACCCGAGTTGGTATGCCGGTGCCGAGGGCTATATACGGATCCAGATATCACGCAGGGGTCAAACCGTAGTGATGGAACATGTGTTTGTGAGGGAGTCATTTTCTATGAGGAAAGGACCGTGGGTGTCGGGTTTATACGGCAGGAGTTGCGTGTCGAATGGTTTTCGACCGGTTCCTGATAAACAGTAGTTGGCCGGAGAGAATACAATGCCAAGACGACCAAGACCGCCGGAAGCAAAACGAAGTGAGCACTGGTTACGCGAGATGGTAAACCAGCACGCACCCATACTGGATGCGGCTGTCGCCGACGCATTTGGCTGGTGTAAAGCCGAAATAGACTGGCGGTCCCCACGCCAAGACGACGACTATGCGGAATACTACGACCAGGCCTTCCTCGACCGTCTTGGTGTTGACGACCTGACTATGCAACTTGAGGAATTCTGGCCCAAAAGCGGCCCGCGTTGGGACGGTCTGGCCCGCACAAAGGACGGCAAACTGATTCTCGTTGAAGCCAAGGCCCATATTGATGAGGCCGTGGATTTCCGGAGCAAGGCATCCCCCGACTCACTCCGCCGAATCGAGAAGCGATTAGACGAGGCCAAGACAGCATTTCATGCGAACAAAGACGCTTGCTGGTACGCGCCGCTTTACCAGATGGCGAACCGGCTGGCCCATCTCCACTACTTGGCGGGGATCAACGCCAAGGACGCGTACCTCGTCTTCATTGATTTCGCAAACGCGCCAGATGTTCCTCAACCAGCCTCTCGTGAAGAATGGCAAGGCGCTACTTGCCTCGCCCACAAATGCCTCGGATTGAAGGACAGTAAACTGGCGAGGCGAGTGGCAACGATCATCGTAGACCTGAAGGATGGAAACGGCCAACCATCGGCTGGTGCGTACGCGCTACCGCGCGCCGCACAGCCGTGACGTTAGACAAGAAGGAGTGTGGAGGCAGATACTACTACTGCCGGATGAGATAGTGGGTTCCAAAGTTTCAAGTTGGGAACAACAGCGTCCGCAAGCCAATGGCACGTCGTCCTGACGATGCGCGCCGCCCAGAACACCAACTACGCGAGGAATGAAACCGAGTACAGGAGTTGTAGATGAAGAACGAAACGAAGAATCAGATACTCAGGCATCTCGCATGGTACAAGGAATCGGTACTGGGTATATCGGAGAACGGTACGTGGCAAGGGACTAAGTATCCCCACATTCTTCCTGAAAGTGCTCAAAATAAGAATCTGATCGACGCAGGGTTCTATTCCGAGCTCCACGAGTCATTGATCAGCCTACAGAACAATTCAGGAAAGGCACACTGGGGTTTCGCTCATCTAAACTCATCGCAGGCGCTTGCGTTAAACCTCTTTGTCCCCCTATCGGCGGCGTCCCGACTTGATGTGGTTCTCGATCAACTGAGCGAATCGACATCAACGTTGCGCGGAACTCTCGAATACGTGGACGATGAAGTAGAAGGGACGACCTTCGATTACTGCGTCCACGGAGAAGTGGAACGGTACTTCTTCGAGGTAAAATACACTGAAGATAGCTTTGCTGCCGCAAAGGATGACGCATCGCACCGAGCGAAGTTCGAGCGAGTGTACGAGCGTCGTGTTGCAGATATCGCCGATATCTCCCGAGACGAATTCTTTCGGGACTATCAGCTTTGGAGAAACATTATCTATACTGATCGGGCTGTAGTTACGTTTGTTGTCCCCCGTTTTCGAACTGACCTACAGGAAGTTGTGAAGAGGGCTCTGGATCGTGTCAAGTTTCCCGACAGGGTGAAGCTGTTAACCGTTGACGATCTTGTTCAACGAGCTGTCGACATCGGAGATTCGACACTGGAGCGACACTTTCAGGAGTTTCGTCGGAAATATCTATCCATAGGCTCATGACAAGATTAGGTCTATCGAGCGGGCGGCCTTCGATAGGTCTACGCCACTTGATGGGTTGACTTTGGTAGGATTGTCAACTCCGATAAATCGTCTGCACCACCAAACCAAGATTTCCTCGGGTATGGGACAAACTGTGTCATTGGGGCGGTGTTACAATTCTCCTATGAGATTCCGAATAATCCGAAATGAAACAGATTCAAGTGGCGATCAACCGTCGGATGGAGCAGAAAAGGACTGCGACCTTGATGCGAAAGCTGCGGCGATTGCACAGGAGCTAGGACTTTGTATTCACACCGAGCGTGGTCCGTTGGCTGTGCGAAACCGGGATCGCCCAGGCTTAGTTGTCGTTAGGTCACATTGCTCGTCAGAGTTCGCGCTCCAAACCAACCGGCTGATTGCTGATGGGTACAAGGTTGCCTCGCTGTACTGCGGCCCACTGTCCAGTACGCCTGAGACGGACGCACCTACCGTGGGTGATCTACATCTTCCTCCTGCCGGCATGTCAATTGAGCGAGAGGTCTATATCGCAACCATGTTGTTGCCGGACGATCATATTCTCAGTATGTGAGACTGCCGGAAAAGCTTCTTGTGAGTTATGCGAAGAGTTCCACAGCCTCTGGTACGTGGAGACCCTTAGTGTCCAAATAGGAGGTAATCGAATGAAAATCAGAACTTGGATTCTTCTCGTCTCGACTGTGGTCTTCCTTAGTTGTACATCATCACCGGAAAGCCGCTATTTGGATAGTCGTGAAGACAGCGCTGAGCCCTCGTATCAAGAGATCACATTTCTCAGCTTTAGATTTGCTATGCAAGATAGAGCGTTACCGGGATTCACCACGGATTCATCAGGAACGATGGTGAATAGGGAAGGCTTTGACAGGCAGATCTACATCACCGAGGCGTACATCAATCGTGCGGATTCACACGTCATTTTTATGGCTCCGACGCCGATCACGACAGGCGCCTATGGACAGGTCGAAAATCGCGATGCGATACGAGTCCACTTCTATGCGCCGGATGACTACCCCAGGCTTCGGGATCGGATTAGGTCGGAAGAGAGATATCTTGTTCATATTGCGAACGGTAGGTTTGGGCCCGGCGTGGTGCGAATAGAGGGCGATCTCGTGAGCATGGATGAACTAGCGGCTATTGACGAGAAAGTTCGAATTGAGCGAGAAGCGGAACAAGCCGCACAACGAGAGATGGCCGCCGCGCGAGATGCTTATGATCCCGACGACTTCACTCTCTTGCCGGAGCGCTTCCAACCCTCGCAATACGAAGAAGTCGATCTTTTCGATGCTGCGGTCATTGTTGGAAGGATGCCGAGAGGAGGTGGAGGGATCCTTGATGAACTGTTCGCTTCCCGACGATTCGTTTCGGATGTGGTGTTTGTGAACCAACGGGGAACCAATATCGTCTTCGAGACAAGCGACGGAGTAGCTTCACAGGTCATGGAGATCGGATCTCGTTCTGGTTTGGAAGTTGGTCAAGAAGTCCGCCTCTACTATGTCGTCACCAAGAACCCTTTAACCCTGTGGCGTGTGGACGCGATACAGCCGTTGACAACTCGGTAAGGGCGTGCCGGGTCTTTTTGTCTCCAAATGATTGCGAAGACGTCTTTCTTTGCCGAAAAGCGGCCTGTTTTAAAGGTCGTTGGATGCTATCCACGACGAGAGTCTCTGGCGGACCGCTCGGACCATTTCTGAACTAAGGAATCCAAGTTTGCCTTCGAAGATGTCTTCACCGACAACCGCGAGGCGTCTGCTGCGGATTAAGCTATCGCCTTTCAAGCCAGTTTCCTCAACCGCTGGGTCGGCTCTCGATATGATTGCTTCCAAGTCCTCCAGGGCGCTTCACGCTAAAGACTCTCGAATGTCGCTCTCACTGGTGCTCATTCGCGGATTCCTCCATCGTTCAAGGCGGCTAACTATGCATGCACGAGGAGTCTCGGGCGTGTTGACGCATTTCTGAGGTAGCAAGCTCTGCCGCATTTCGTGAGAGTTACGCCGTGTTTTGATCCCCGCACCAGGGGCGCAGCGATCCCCCGCAGAGGCCGCGTCAAGCGGCCTTGAGGAGTACAAGCGGAGCACCCGGCCCCGGCTGCCGTCAGGCGGCCGGGGGGTGCCCAAGCTCTCCAAGAACCGAGAGGGTGTTGCCCGGGGTAAAGTGCTCCCTGGCGGTCTCGTTAGAGCTCTCTGCAAACTTGCGGATAAGCTCCTCAAAGATCTCCCGCGCCGCAGAACTAAAGGACTGCACGTAGCTCATGAGGTCTTCTGCAGTCTGCGTGTCCGAGAGCGTAGCAGCGTCAGGGGCGATG
>PXEI01000058.1 GCA_003564775.1 Spirochaetaceae bacterium | reverse complement strand
GACCACGACCAGGAGGAGCCATATCAAGCCCCGCCAGGGTATCTTGCAGTGTCGAGTCGAACGCCCGCGCAAGCCGCATTGCGTCCTCAATCTCGGTAACTACAGAGCTCAGCCGCCGCTCGGTCTCGTCCAGACCCACCGCACGCTCGCGCGCGGCCCGCGCGGAACCTGAGTAGACAGTCGTTAAGTAGAAGAATGCAAAAACCAGACTCGAAAGTACCACCACCACCAACGACAGCACGACTGCATTCACCTGTACGCTCAGGCCTCGCCGGTCGGTATGGGGAATTAACATGATAGTGAATTTTTTGCCAGCGAGCGTGGCTAAGGAAGATCCGATCTTGGCGAAAAAACTTCCGATTGGTCGTATAACTGCAAGTGGAAGATCGGCGTGAGACCTTGACCTTCGCGCCCTGCCGCGTCGTGGATATCCCATGGCTTCCTATATATAGTACGTACACCTGGGTGTACGAGAAAAATGTTGTTCAAACGTTGGCCGAAAAGTGATAGAAACAGAACTGATCCGACTCCATAGCCAGCACGAGCCACAGATATCAGCACCAAAAAAGGTTATCATGGTGCCCGCCCTTTGTCAAACTGCACAAAGGTTCAGCAAAACTGCAGAAACGTTACGCTTTTTGAGATCTTCGTTGACGGTTCGTGTCCCTTGGGGTATTATGAGCACGATACGTACACAAGACTCAAGACTCAATCCTTCTCGCATACTAGGTGACGCATGAAACTATTTGATTCTCATGCTCATATCGGCCTCATTCATGAGGACCCGATAGAGCAGCTTATTATTGTGCAGGAAGCCCGTCAGCATAAAGTTGAAGGCATACTCAGCATCAGCAACAACCTTCAGGACTTCTTCCAGATTCACGCTAATCTGAAGACTGCTGGTCATGTGTATCATAGCGTCGGGGTATCACCCTCAGAGGTAACCAATCCTGGTCGTGACTGGGAGACAAAGATTGAGCAAGGCGCCGCTCTTGACAGGGTTGTGGCAATTGGCGAGACAGGTCTCGACTACTTCCGAAAGTTTGGAGACAAGGACTCGCAGATCGAGCTTTTCATTCGACAACTGGAAATTGCCCAACGTCTCCAGTTACCGGTAGTTATCCATAATCGGGATGCAGGTCGCGATGTGTTGGAGATTCTCAGGGAACGTTTACCGGCTCGTGGAGGAGTCCTGCATTGTTACTCCGAAGACTGGAACTACGCCCAAACGGCACTCGAGTTGAACCTGTATATCTCGTTCGCTGGAAACGTAACCTATAGAAACGCACGGAACCTCCATGACACGGCCAAGAACATGCCGCTTAATCGCATCCTCATTGAGTCGGAGAGCCCGTTCATGGTGCCTGCGGCCTACAGAGGACAGCGCAACAAGCCGTCTTACTTAGCGGAAACGGCGAAGTTCGTAGCTGAACTGCGCGGTATGCCGGTAGAGGAGTTCTGTGACGCAGTATATGAGAACTCACGTACACTCTTTGGTATACAATAGCGGCATCTATCTACGGCGTACAGGATAAAGGATAGAGCATACAGGCAACGCCAAGCGGCGGGAGTGGGCGCTACACCCTCGCCGCTCGCGTAGCTTGGCTTCTTGACCCACCTTCAAACGAAATGATATACACAGTGTTGTGAACCACAACACAGACTCAATCAAGCACTTCTGCGGCGTTGCAGGAGTGTTCTGTGCAAATGAAGACGACATTCCAGCGCAGCTGTTCTACTCACTTTTTGCATTACAACATCGTGGTCAAGAAAGCTGTGGCATTGCGTATCGACGAGACGGGCGAACTATCGTTTACAAAGACCTTGGCATGGTGTCTCAGGTGCTGTCACATTACCTGGAGAAACCTCGTTCAAGTACAGTTGGCATTGGCCACGTCCGCTACTCCACCCACGGTGGCAACAAGCTGGAAAACGCGCAGCCTATTGTTGTGGAGTGCAATAAAGGCACCATCGCTCTTGCTCACAATGGAAATATCTCCAACACAGCCGCACTGAAACAACAGCTTTTCGCGGACGGCTCAATATTTCAGAGCAGCTCTGACAGTGAGCTCATTCTCCATTTAATCTCGCGCTCCCGTGCAGGGGATTTTCACTCCGCCCTGGTTGAGACGCTACAACGAGTCGAGGGCGCGTACAGCATAACTATGATTCACGACAACCGACTTATTGTCGTTCGCGACCCGCTTGGATTCAGGCCACTGTACCTCGGTTGGAAGGACGGGATGTATGCCGCGGTATCCGAGACCTGCGCGCTTGATATTCTTGGCATATCCGAGTACCGCGCAGTAGAGCCCGGTGAGATTATCTCAATCAGTGCGGAGGGCTTAAGCACCGAGTTTCTTCCACGCCGAACACCTCATGCACAGTGTAGCTTTGAGCTCATTTACTTTGCTCGTCCTGACTCTGAGGTCTTTACCCATTCGGTTCATGCCGCTCGCAAACGCATGGGAAGAGCCCTTGCGGCTGGCGACAGCTCGGTTGGCAACACCTCGGTTGGAGATGTCGTGCTACCGGTGCCGGACAGCGGCAACTCGGCCGCGCTGGGGTACTCTGAGGCCTCGGGCGTCCCTTTTGAGTTAGGACTCACGCGCAACCACTACGCAGGGCGCACCTTCATTCTGCCTACTACGGCAGCCCGCGAGCTTGCGGTGCGCATGAAGCTGCATCCCGTAAAACACGTCATTGAAGGTCGCAGCGTTGTGCTGGTAGACGACTCATTGGTGCGTGGCACCACCGCCAGGAGTCTGGTTCGGCTGGTACGCGAGGCAGGTGCGCGCGAGGTCCATCTGCGCCTGTGTTCGCCAGAAATACGGTGGCCCTGTTTTTTTGGGATCGATATACCCACACGCGGTGAACTTATTTCCAACCGCCTTACAAACGAGCAGATCGCCGAGTACCTCGATGCAGACTCGGTTCGTTTCCTGTCAATAGAGAGTCTTCGCAGTTGTCTTGAGAACCACACAGACTTCTGTTACGCCTGTTTTAGCGGTGCCTATCCAATCAAGGTGCCTATAGGGCCGGATACTGGAGGGGCGTCATGAAACCGAAGAGTTACAATGAAGCCGGAGTCAACATTAAAGCTGGCGACGAGTTTGCAGAGTATATTGCTGGCATAAACTCTCCTGCGGTCTCCCGTGGGATTGGTGGTTTTGCCTCACAGGTACCGCTGAATCTTGGCGATTATACCGAACCTATCTTGCTCACCAGCACCGACGGGGTCGGAACCAAGTTGCTTGTTGCTCGTGAACTTGGCGACTGGAGCACCGTGGGAATAGATCTCGTCGCCATGTGTGTAAACGACCTTGCCGCATGTGGAGCTCAGCCGCTCCAGTTTCTGGACTACATCGCCTGCGGCGCAATTGATGCGACGGTGCTCAAGAGTGTTATTGCCGGGGTGGTTGAAGGCTGCCGTCAGGCCGGATGTGTGCTTGGCGGAGGTGAAACGGCTGAGATGCCGGATATGTACGGCTCGGATGAGATTGATCTTGCAGGCTTTGTTGTTGGGGTGGTTGAAAGATCACGGCAACTGCCTCGTCCAGACGAGATGCGTGCAGGAGACCTGCTCTACGGCCTTCCTTCAAGCGGAATACACTCCAACGGACTATCTCTGGCACGCAAGGTTATTCCGGTTGAGAACCGGGCGCTGAGGAAGTCTCTGTTGGTTCCAACGCGAATCTATGTCAGTGAAGCTATGCAGCTGTGTGCCGGAGATGAGGTGACGGGTGCCGCCCATATTACCGGTGGCGGACTCCATGGGAACATTCGGCGGGTTATTCCTGGGCATCTTGATGTTGAACTCAGCTGGGACTGGCCCCTGCCAGATATTTTCACTCACATCAGGTCCGAGGGCGTAGAACTAAGCGAGATGCACGCCGTGTTCAACATGGGTATAGGCTTTGTGTTTGTTGTTTCAGCTGCATCTGCTGAAGCTTTTGAAGTACGGGCCAAGAACGCCGGAATAGAACCGCTGCGAATTGGGCAGCTTGGGACACAAAGCGCAGATGGCTAGGCTCGCGGTATTTGCCTCCGGAACAGGCAGTAATTTTGCCGCAATTGCAGATTACCTCATGCAGATGGCTGGCGCTCAAAAACACACGGTTGTGTGCCTGGTTACCGACAAACCGAACGCGCCAGTAGTCTCAAAAGCCAGGGGCCGCGGCATTCCGGTTATCGCGGTGCACTACACTTCGCGCAGCGCAGCGGAACATCACATCCACGAAGAGCTGGAACCCTATCAACCCGACCTTCTTGCTTTAGCCGGATACATGCGCCTGTTGAGTGCGAGCTTTGTAGACCGCTACCCTTCGCGCATTATCAATATTCATCCGTCTTTGCTTCCTCGACACGCAGGACTCAATGCGATACAACAGAGTTATGCTGAAGGCGACCCGGAACTAGGTATCACTATTCACTATGTTGATCATGGGCTGGATACCGGCCCGGTTATTCTGCAAAGGTCTTTTCAGCGGCGTCCAGACGATACCGAGGCTGATATTGAAGAACGTATTCATACACTTGAACATGAGCACTATCCGCAGGTTGTGCACAAGCTCCTGAACGACATTGATGCGAGGCGGAACGGCATTGGTGCGGAACAGGATCACAGGGAGGTCTAATCGATGCGGGTACTTATTCTAGGTAGCGGTGCACGCGAGCATGCAATCGCATGGAAGTTCTCAAAGAGTTTCCGCATATCGGGGCTTTTTGCAGCACCTGGCAACGCGGGCATCGGTGAAATTGGCACCTGCTTTCCAGACGTAGCCGAAACTGATGCCGAGTCTGTGCTGAAGCTGTG
>PXEI01000056.1 GCA_003564775.1 Spirochaetaceae bacterium | reverse complement strand
CGCCCAGTCGTTGGTGAGCAGCCGCACCCACCGGTTGGCCGAAAGGAGGACACCCACCTGGATCGGCCCAAGACCAAGTGCCTCATGGTACACCGGAAGTACCACGTACAAGGTTACATCGCCCAGAAGCGACAGGGCGACTGCCAGTCCCAGGAAAACTACCGGGCCTTTGTGCACGCCTGGAAGATAGTTCCTAAAGAGCTGGGGGGAAGGCGCATTACGCGGGGTCTGAGCACTGTCGTTTACTATGCCTTTCATCCCGGGGTGCATTCAGTCAACCGCCTCACGATACTCGGCAACCCTTTGCGAGAGTTGGAGACGCGAACTGACCGAGCATTTGCGAAATACATTCCGTAAATGTGTGTCCACGGTTCGGGGTGAAATGAACAGCAGTTCTGCAATCTCTCGGTCAGACTTGCCCTCAAGGAGTCGTTCAATGATGTCGCGTTCACGCGGTGTAATGCCCAGAACTTGCAGCATGGAGTCAGGTACCTTAGTACCAGACCCAGCCTCACCAACATGGCGCATCCGCAACGCCCGGATGAGCGCTACAGCGAGTACAGCACATGCGACCCCATATCCGAGCGAGAAAAGGAAACCGTCTGGTGCATCGTGACCTTGCATTCGAAGCACCATGCTCCACAAAAACTCAACCAGGTTAGCCGGAACAAGAAGCAGAAGAGCAACACCGGTTCCTTTCTGAGCAATACGCCAGGGCACAGTCTTGAGCTCGGAGGCTCGGCGCAAGGCCAGAATACCAACCCATAGTGCCAACGCGCCAACAATCAGTTCCAGAACCAGAACGCCCGCAAGCTGCAGCTGAACGGCGTGCTGGCCAACTGTCTCCGGAATCGGGGTATGTACGAAGAGAAAGGCCACTCCGCCCAGACTCAGGGCAGCAACTGTTGGCCCTGCCCAAGCCGCGCGTCGTTCGGAACCTCGCCAGTAGCTAATGAAATACAAGGCGGCAAAGACGGCAAAACCCCACGACAAACTGTTGACAACCCGGTACGGAAGGGCCGATCGAGGCACACCCAGGACCCGCAAGTACACACCCAGAAAGGCGGCAACACCAACCGCCACAAATGCACCTACCACCACCTCCAGCGGGGGGCGTTGGTGAGCACTGAGTCTGCGGAGCACCACCAACGACAGCAGCAGTCCGACCCCGGCAACAAGACTGAGTACGGTAATCACAAGCCACACCTGATACATGTCCCAAATATAGCAGATTACGGAATTCTCCGGATACTCTCGTTGCAGAAAACAGCACAAACTGCCGGCATGAAGACTGTCCCAAAGGAGTGTTTGCTATGGGAAAAACGATATGGATAACGGTGCGGCGTTTTCGAGTCGTGTTTGCGCTGCTCATGCTTTCGGCACTGCCGCTTGTTCTTGCTCTGCAGCCTGGTGCAGCTCTACCACCTGGTACCGAAGGGAATAGCGGGCAGGCTGCGGACGACAGGCAGAAGGCCTCGAAGGCCAACCTGCCTCGGCCGAATAACGAGCAGTCAGTCCCTTCAGTCGCCGTAACCAGGCTGACCCCGCAGCGGATCATAGAATACAGAGAGTCCACCGCCGAGATCCGTCCCGCCGCCACGGTAGATATCTACTCAGATACGTCCGGTGTCATTGTAGAGATGAAGGTGTGTACCGGCTCACGTGTGGAACGTGAAGAAATAATTGGAACCGTCGACCAGTCCCTACCCGGCCGACCCTACCTTCCAACTCCAATCCGTGTCTCCATGAGCGGTACGGTGGTGTCGAATGTCCCACAACCAGGGACGAAGGTGTCGGTGCACGAGCCGGTGCTGCGTATAGCTACCACTGACCGTCTTGAAATTGTGACACATATCCCCGAGCGATACATAGACAAGGTTGCGCGAGGAACGCGGGCGATGGTGCGTGTAGAGGCCTACCCGGACAGCGCGCCATCAGGCGCCGTAGTCCGTGAACTAAGCCCCACAGTCGACCCAAGGAGCCGCACACTCGAGGCCTTGCTTGAGTTTGAGCGTCCTGAACTGCTGCCCGTGGGTGTTCGCCCGGGAATGTTCGCTCGGCTGCATCTGCTCACCGGTGACTCACCACAAGCCCTGGTCGTACCTCAGTCCGCTGTGCTACGGCGCAGCGGCAAGCCCTTTGTGTACGTTCTGAACCGCTTGACCGGGGTTGCGGAACTCCGAGAGGTTTCACTGGGTATAGAAAGTAATGGGCAGGCTGAGTTGGTGAACGGTGTTATGGCCGGTGAGGAGGTCGTTGTGCGGGGACAGCATATGCTCCCCGACACCGCAGCTGTCCGTGTAGTTGAAACAGTGATCGGCACAAACGGAGGAACCTGAGATGCTCAACACGACTGTGAACCGACCTGTGACCTTCTTTGTGATTTTTTCGTTGCTCATTGGATTTGGTGTGTACATTGCCACCGAGCTTCCAGTAGACCTGTTCCCCAATATTGAGCCAACGGTGATGATGATAAGCACCCGTTATGACAACGCTGGCCCCGAGGAGGTTGAACGCACCGTTACGCGACCGCTTGAGTCTGCCTTGAGTAATGTGTCCAGCCTGCGAAGGATAAGCTCAACAACCACCTACGGAAACAGTAGCATTGTGGTGGAGTTTACCTGGGGTACTCGTATGGACGAGGCTGGCAACGAGGTAAGAGACCGCCTTGACCACGTACGGCCGCTTCTGCCCGACGGCGCCGGTAGCCCGAGTATCTTCAAGTTTGATCCCGCCCTCATTCCGCTTATGGAGGTGCGTCTGGTGGGCGATCGTTCCCCTGAGGAGCTGCGCTCTATTGCGGAGAGAACCGTTCAACCACGTCTGGAACAGATCTCCGGAATCGCACAGACCTTTGTGCAGGGTGGACGTGACACCGTTGTTCGGGTCGATATCCCACGCAGCAGGCTCGACAGTTACGAACTCAGTCTTACCGAGATCGCCCAAGCACTCAACTCGCAGAACCTGGCCCTGAGTGCGGGACGTCTGGTAGAGGGGGACCGAGACTACCTGGTGCAGTCTTCGGGCGAGTTGAGAACGCTTGACGAAATACGGCATGCGGTCATTGCCGAGCGCGGCGGCGTGCCGGTGCGGCTTGGAGACCTGGGGGACGTTTCCGAGGGATTCCGGAGGGAGACGAACCGCGTCTACATAAACGGTGAGCCCAGTGTCTACATCGCGGTACGAAAACAGAGCGACGCCAACTCAATACACGCAGCCGACGCTGTACACGAAGGGCTACGTAAGATCAACGCCGAGTTGCCACCTGATGTGCGTCTTTCAGTTATCTCGGACACCACCGAGCTCATTCGCGGTTCGGTAGCCACCGTCACCGGTCAGGCCTGCGCTGGTGCGCTCCTGGCGATACTTGTTCTATTGGTGTTCCTCCGCAGCCTTAGCTCTACCCTGGTGGTAGCGATTGCAATTCCGGCATCAATTCTCATCACCTTTACGATCATGTATTTTGCCGGGCTCACGCTGAACCTCATGACGCTGGCTGGTCTGGCTCTGGGTGTTGGGCTGTTGGTGGACAACTCCATAGTGATCCTCGAAAACATCTACCGTTTCCGAGAAAAAGGAGTCAAGCTACGACCAGCTGCAGTTCGGGGTACCCGCGAGATGGCTGGTGCCATAACCGCAGCTACCTTAACCACAGTCTCAGTGTTTCTGCCCTTAGCGCTGTTTCGATCCCAACTGGAACTTGCCGGTGAGCTCTTTGCCGGGCTGGCCTTTACCGTTGTCATTTCGTTGTTGTCCTCCCTCGTGGTCGCTGTATTCCTGGTTCCGGTACTTGGCAGCAGCTTCTTCCCGCTTGTTACGGCACGTCAACGACCCTTGCGAGGCCCTCTGGGAAAGCTCAATGAGCGAACAACTCAGCTCTTTGTAGAGATGGAGACTGCGTACTCCAAGGCATTAGCCTCGGTTTTACGACACAAACTCCTGACCGGGCTCACCATTGTTGCAATGCTTCTTGGCAGCCTAAGCCTGATACCACGGCTGGGGTTTGAACTCTTTCCGGCTCAGGAGCAGGACAATGTACAGGTACAAGTACGCATGCCCCTGGGCACCCGGCTTGAGGTAACTGAACAGGTCTTGTTTGAACTACAAGAACTCATTCAGAAGGAAATTCAAGGCTATCAGGACCTGGTTCTCCGTGTGGGCGACGGTGACCTGTTTAGTGCGGGCGCAAGCCATACCGGTCGCGTCTCAATTTTGCTGCCTGAGTATGATCAACGGGTTGAGTCGGCAGCGGAAATCAAGGCCAAGCTGAGGCCCCACTTTGATCATTTCCCAGGCGTTGAGCTGAGCTTTGGAGACGGTGGGTTCTTGAGCGGCGCTGGTGGCCTGGGGGGAGGTCCAGCGATAGATATTGGCATTCGGGGCAACAACTCGGAGGAAGCTCGTCGGGTTGCTGATGCTATACGCAATATTCTGGAGCATCAGGTGCCGGAGGTCGTTGACCCGCGGATCAATATGAACGATGGTCTGCCACAGGTCGATATCCGAATTGACCGTGAACGAGCGTATGCCTTGGGGTTAAATATGGCCAGCATTGGGCGCGAGATTCGGGCAAACCTTGACGGACTCACCGCCTCGCGGTTCCGTCGGGCTGGCAACGAGTACGACATCGTCCTCATGCTTGATGAGTCCGACCGCAAACAGGTGCCTGACCTGAATCGCATTTTCGTAGACAGTGTGCGCGGTGAACGAGTGCCACTTTCAAGCTTCGCTACCTACGAACGAACTACCGGGCCAACAACCATCCACCGTTCCGGACAGGCGCGCGAGATACGGGTACAGGCCGGGATAGTGCCTGGAGCAAAAATCAACGAGATCGAGCCACGT
>PXEI01000243.1 GCA_003564775.1 Spirochaetaceae bacterium | reverse complement strand
GATCCCGACGTGGCCGAAGGGTACAGCCTGTTGCGGCACGCCGATCCGCCTCGGATTCGCGTTGTCCGAGTTCTTGGGCGCACCATGCCAATGGGCCGCCCTCCGCTCAGCTCGACCGAGACCGACTCGGCTTCAATGCCCCGCGGCCCCCGAATGCGTGGTGCTCCGGCGCAACCAGTAGTTCTGGTAGAGTACGATATCTCAGACCATCTTGCCGAACAAAGGTTCGGACGAATAGTGTTAGCTGGCTTTGCGCTGGCACTGGCCGGGCTCTCGCTTGCCGCAATCATGCTTCACAACAGACTTGAAGGTTTTGCGGAACAAGAGGAACGCCGTCGCAAGCTTGTGGAGTTGGGGCATGCTTCACGAACTCTAGCCCATGAGATTAAAAACCCTCTCGGTGCAATACGAATGCAAACCGCACTCCTTCGCAAGCGGCTACAGCTTTCGGACTCCACCGAGAACGAATCGCCCCCTCTGCAGAGCTCTTCCGAAATTCAGTCCGGGATCGAGGTCCTGGAGCAAGAAACCGAGCGTATCGTGGTGCTGGTAGATGAAATGCGCAACTTTTTACGCTCCGGTGCCGGAACACCTCAGCAGCTCGATCTGGTGCAGTTTCTCCGCGAGACAGCAGAGAAGTACCAGGGCCGCGTAACCGCACATCTACCCGACCGTACTGCCCTGGTAAACGCCGATCCTTCTCGAGTTCGCTCGGTCGTGGAGAACCTCCTGAGCAACGCGATTGATGCTTCGCCTTCCGGGCAACCGGTACGGCTGACTCTGGAGCAGCAACGTCGGTGTTTTCGCCTCACCGTGAGTGACGCCGGAGCAGGGGTCCCACCGGAGGACAGGGAGCGCATCTTTGGCGCCTTTTACAGCACAAAACCACATGGAAGCGGTGTTGGGCTGGCTGTAGTACGGCAGTTTGTTGAGTCGGCTGGAGGCAAGGTGACGGTGGGGCGCTCACACGAGGGGGGCGCGGAGTTTATTGTGACCCTGCCGCGATCGCGGGTACAACCGCAGCCGAAGACACAGGACCCTATAGTGGGACCGGAGGGATAGGTATCAATGCGCGTTCTCATTGCCGATGATGAACCAAACATCCGTGAGTCGGTTGCCGAATACTGCCGTCTTGAAGGTATAGAGGCTCGCACTGTGGAGAACGGTGAAGCCGCCCGAAGGGTGCTCGCCGAAGAGGCGTTCGATGCCGCGGTGTTGGATCTTCGCATGCCGGGTATCGACGGATTGGCCGTTCTGGAATGGACTCGGGCCGAAGGGCCGTCGCTGCCGGTGGTGATGATATCTGCACATGGCGAGGTACGGGATGCAGTCAGGGCCATGAAGTTGGGTGCCGCCGACTACCTTGTGAAGCCGTTTGATCCAGACGAACTGCTGCTCCGTCTCAAACAGGCGGTCGAGGCCCACCAACTGCGCCGCTCGGCAGCGGCCTCGAGTGTGAAACGCGTGGCAGGCGGCCCCGACACTGAAGAGACTCAGAATGCCGCGATGCACCAGGTGTACGACCTCGTGCGAAAGGCCGCTCCAACCGACAGCACTATCCTCATTACCGGCGAAAGCGGTACCGGAAAAGAGGTGCTTGCTCGTCGTATACATGGCGTCTCACGCCGTTCACACGCACCCTTCATAGCAGTGAACCTTGGCGGCCTGCCGGAGACACTCATAGAGAGTGAGCTGTTTGGCTATGAGCGTGGCGCCTTCACCGGGGCGGATCGTCGCAAGGAAGGGATGTTTGAGTTGGCTTCGTCCGGGACCCTGTTTCTGGACGAAGTAGGTGACATGCCCCTGCATTTACAGGTGAAGCTGCTGCGTGTTATTCAAGAACGCAAAATTCAGCGTTTAGGCAGTACCGGTCTGCTTCCGGTTGATGTCCGCATTGTTGCGGCTACCCACAGAGACTTGGAGGTTATGGTTCGCGAGGGACGTTTCAGGGAAGATCTGTATTATCGGCTCAACGTTATCCGGGTACACCTACCGGCCCTCCGAGAAAGGCCAGAGGATATTCCGGGGCTCCTGCGTCATTTTCTGGATCTGGTTGCGGAGCGCACCGGCCGCCATATAACGGCTGTTACACCAGAGGCCGTTCGCGCCCTGAAGGAGTACAGCTTTCCAGGTAATGTACGTGAACTAGAGAACATGGTTGAGCGTGCGGTCATTCTATGCGATGGTGATGAGCTGAACGAACGCGACTTTCATTTGTCTGCACCACGAACTCGCTCCGAACCCAGGGGCACGCTCGAACAACTTGAACGCAGCGCAATTGTTGCGGCCCTGCAGAGACATGAGCACAATAGAACCCATGCGGCAGAGGAGCTCGGAATTACCCGGAAGACTTTGTTCAACAAGATACGACACTATGAACTCGATATCGACACTCATAAGGAACAGGCCTGACATATGGTTGAGATCACCAAGCACAAGAGAATCGTCATCGGCGCGGCGGCGTTGCTGCTGCTCCTCACGCTTTTTGGCTGTAGCCGGGAAACCGCCGAGCTCGGCACGCAACAGGAGCCATTTGTGTGGTTCCTTTCACCCGAGGGCGATCTGGAGCAGCTGCAGAACTCTGCAGAACAGATTGCCGCACAGATCTATGAGTTAACTGGGTATCACGTCAGGACGAGCATCGCCAGCAGCGAAGCCGCTGTACTGTCCGCACTTGCGGAACGGCCGACGGCGGCACACATCACAACGCTGAGTGCGGCAGCTTATCTGCATGCGTCAAACCGGGGCAGTTCGGCGGCCGCGTTACTGGGAGCGATGGGGGGCGAACAGTACTCCAGAGCATATTTCATAACCCACCAGGATTCCGGTATTGGAGAACTATCGGACCTATTCTCCGAGAGTGTACGAACCCCGCGTATGGCTATTGCCACGTTCGGCTCGCTGAGTGGTCACATCATGCCTCTCATACACCTGAGGGAAGCAGGACTTGAACCGGATAGCGAGAACTTTTCATTTATAGAGACGGGCGGTGATGCAGAGGTTATAGCTGCGGTGTATCGCGGTGAGGCAGTTGCCGGTGCAATAACCGAGAACCTCCTTGAAGAGCTCTCAGCTACCGAAGCCTATGAGGACCTCTTTGAGCAGGTATCAGTCTTTGGGCGCACTGACCCAGTTCCGGTACGAGGACTACAGTTTTCACCGGTTGTGGCAGAGATCGCACGGCGGCAGATCTTGAACGCGCTGCTACAACTCAATGAAAGACCAACGGGCCAAGAATTGATTTTCGGATTATACGGTTGGGAGGCCCTGAGTGAACACGGCGATGAACCCTACGAGCCGCTGCGAGAACTCATGCGTAGCACCAATGTTTCTCTAGAGGACATACAACTCTAGATCATCAAGCTTTTCCTTGGAACTAATACACGGCGTAACTGCGGAGGTCCTGTACAACGAGTTTCACTTGTACCGTAGCTTGATACTCACCACTGCGAAGGATAACAC
This sequence comes from Spirochaetaceae bacterium, assembly GCA_003564775.1. Classification (GTDB taxonomy): domain Bacteria; phylum Spirochaetota; class Spirochaetia; order DSM-27196; family SLAA01; genus SLAA01. Next base: position 16,025 of record PXEI01000243.1, on the reverse strand, counting down.
GGGGCGCCGCAGACAGAACCAAACGCCCGGATACCTCGTGCGGTTTGTTGTACACACGAGCCCGAAGGTACTCATGCACCGCATTGCGAACTGCGTCTTCAATGGCGCTCTGCTTGGCGGCGGTGCCCAGAATTCGTGGAGCGGAACCGGAGCCGGAGGCCCTGCTCACCGAGCTCCGCGCCCAGGCATCTCTTCGTGTCTCTTCATGCGCCGCCAAGGTGTAGCGGAGGCGTCCGTACATGAGGTTTTCCTCGTGCCGTATATCCAGAATTGTCAACTGCTCGCCGCCCCATGGAATTACGGCGACCGGACTGAGCTCAAACTCTTCTGCAACACTCCGTTCACGGTCACGCGGAACGTAACGAAACTCAAAGCCGTACAACATCGCTGAAAAGACAAAGCGCGCCTCCTCAAGCAGACGGCGAGCTGCCTCGTCACGGCTGATAGGCTCCGGGTTCGGCTCTCCGGCAATAGGTTGGAGCTCTACCCATAACTCTACGTCGTGCCGGGACGGAGCCCCAAAAGCGCTATCTACTACGAGCACGAGCACGAGCACGAGAGCAAAGAATGAAAGGGCGATCCTCATACAGTACTTATCGACGACTTCCGAAGAAAACTTGGATAGGATTCACCCCCAACCGTACAACAAAGTACAGGTATGCGAAGGCAAAGCCTGCAAGGTGAGCAAAATGGGCCACATTGCCACGCCCGCCGGAGAACTGCGAAAACAGTTCAATAACCGTGTATCCCACCACCAGAAGAGGAGCGGGTATAGGCACGATCCCAAAAAGATAGATGTTGGCATTCGGGAAGAAGGTAGCGAAAGCTAACAGCGTTCCGAAAACTGCGCCGGACGCTCCAACCAGGAATACGAAATACTGCCCGGTGAACCAGTAGAAGCCCAGGGAAAACAAGCCTGCCCCAAGGCCAACAAAGAGGTAGAATACAAGAAACTCGGTGCTACCGACCCGGTGCTCAACCTGGGTTCCGAAAAAGAATAACCCTAGCATGTTGAAGAGGATGTGGGATATCCCTCCATGGATAAACATATAGCTGAGCGGTTGCCAGTAGTTTCGTCCTTCGACCACGTATAAGGGATTCATAGCAAAGACGCGCAGCGTCTCCGGAATGGTGGTGGTAAGAAAGAACATGAGGAAGTTTGCGATAATCAACGCAAAGGTTACGTTGTACTGTTTGTAAACAAATGGTTTGCGAATTAGGGAGGTTGTTGCACTCATGTTCCCCAGATAGTACGGAAAAACCGTGGCCGGGGTCAACAGATGATACGCATACCAAGGACTGTGGACACCATTATGACAAAGCGCCTTGACGACGAGGCACTCTATATAGTATTATTTCTATGTAACGGATGTGCGGGACTCTCCGCACCGTAATCTCCCAGTGAAGAGAAAGGAATTGAACATGGCTGTCACGGTATACAGCACCCCAAGCTGCGGGTACTGCAGGAAACTCAAAGACTACTTCAAAGAAAACAAGGTACCGTTCTCAGACTACAATGTAGCCGACGACATGCGTCGAGCCGAGGAGATGGTCAAGAAATCGGGCCAGATGGGTGTCCCGGTTGTCGACATTAACGGAACGGTGATCGTCGGCTTTAACAAGGCACAGATAGACAAGGCATTGAAACTCTGAGTCGTAACACACGCAAGCAACTTGACCATTTCGGGCGGCGGGCAAAGACCGAAGGTTACGCCGCCCGCTCGGTCTACAAACTGGAAGAAATTCAAAACAAGTTTCACGTGCTGGAATCAGGCTCACGCGTGCTTGACCTGGGAGCGGCGCCAGGCAGCTGGACGCAGTTCAGTGCTTCCCGAGTTGGCCCGCGTGGGCTTGTGGTGGCCGTAGACCTGACGCCGATGAGCGCTCATGCTGAGAATGTTGTTGCGTACACCGGTGATTTCTACGACGGGGAGGTACTGCGTTCCATCGCTTCCCATGGGCCCTACAACGTGCTCCTCAGTGATGCAGCCCCCGCCACAACCGGCAACCGCAGCCTTGATACAACGCGCAGCGCAGCAATTGCCGAACACGCGCTGTATCTCTGCGGCGAACTGCTCCACGAGGGTGGACACCTCGTCGTTAAGATATTCCAGGGTGGCGAGGAACAGGCCCTGGTGAAGGAGTTTCGCAGGCTTTTTCAAACCGGGCGCCTGTTTAAGCCCAAGGCCTGCCGTGCGGAGTCCTTCGAGACCTACCTCATTGGTTTGGGCTACAGAAGGCCTGAGTCACAAACCCCAGAAAGCGTAGACTAAGGTTCGAAAAGCGCGCTACTCAATGTCCGTGCATTCTCAACACTTCGCGGTGCGTCGGGTATTCCCGCGAGTGCGGCGGCATCTGCTGTGGCGCGTAGGCGTGCTTCTATAATTTGGTGGGCAGAGCGACTCGTGTCCTCGGACGACACACGGTCGAGATGAGCAAGCGACTGTGCATGCACCCCATTGTAGCGAACCTGGAGCAGGCGTCCCGCAACAACCTGAGCCTCAAGAGTAGAGTGGTATCCATTTTCATCCGGCTGTAGCTCAACACGGTGCCAGCCGTCATTCAGACTAACCTTTGCACCCCCATCTTCTAGAACCAGGTTGGCTAGCTTCTGCATCTTTTCCACCGTGACAGTTGCCCCGGAAATGGCGCTGATATCGGGCGTTGCGGTTCGTTGAAACTCCTGCTCAATGGCTGAGTAAACCAGAAACTGGTTCACCCCGCCAGTTGCAGCCGCCCACAGCTCACCGTACTCCCGGTCCTGGGACTTCCGCGCTTGCAGTTCGTAACCTTCACGCTGCACCTCGTCATAGGTGACACCGACAATTTCGCCGGACTCTACCCGAACCTGAAGCGTCGCAATCCAACCCTGCTCGTCGGGCTCGGTCTCGGCATAGTGGTAGCCGTCGGGTAGATCCGTTGTTGGCTCAGGAATAGAGGCCGTTGTTCCGCAGGTAAGCATGCCCAGGCTGAGCAGTAGAACCAGGCCAACATGACTCAACGCCACGTGGGTTACTGGTTTACTTTCCATTTGTGGCCGTCACTATCAAGAAGCTCCTTGCCATATATGGGAGCCTCTGACTTCAGCGCCTCTAGAATTTCCCGGCAGATGCGAAAAGCCTCGTCACGGCGCTCGGTTCCAACCGCAATGAACAGTGGTGCACCGCCCACCGGGACGTGTCCTAGTCCGTGCCGGATAAACACTCGGGGTAGCGGCCCATCCGGGTTCTCGTCCGGTGTGTCGGACAGGCTTGCTGCTGCGCTCTCCGCAGGCTCGACGTGGTCATGTCCCACAATGCGTTTGAGAAAGGCGGAAACAGCAGCGTCGGCCATTTCCTTATGGGCGGTAAACTCAATGCCGGTCACCACGCCTTCCGGATGCGCGTCGGCCCGGACCTGTCCGACAAAAAGGTTCTGGCCACCTACACGGCGGTCCCGGTTCAGTTCCGCAACCGCGTTCGCCACAAGCTGTATATCGACCCCACCATCTACAAAAATGCTCATATCAATAGTGCTCCTAACCCCCGGCAAAGGCTGGCAAACAGGCAATCTCACCGGCTGCGGATAGTGTTGTGTCGGAATCACGCATTACAGCGTCTACCGCTATGCGAAAGCTTTCTCCGGCAAGTGCCGGATGATAGTGTTCCAAGGTAACACGCAGTTTGGCTACGGTTATTGGAAACGCAATTTCCAGTTGTTCCTCATCGGTGCCGGTAAGCTCCATGAGAGGGCCAAAGTATTTGACTCGTGTCATGCGCTCATCTTGCAACGGAGCACCTCGGTTGTCAATAAAGTCAGTCCCACCGCAGCTGATCAAAGCGATGTCGTCGTCCGTCAAACACACATAGGACACCCGCAAGTGGGGTCGAGTCTGCGTTTTCGCACCATGCAAGAATCTCAGCAAGCTGCAACGAAGCAATAACCGCCGGTATATGTGGCAGAATAGGTTTTGCGGCAGGCGGCTTGCCTGCAAAATCCGCCCCGAACGCGTCGGCATAGCTACTCCCCGGTAGAAGGGTCGTAGCCTGTCCATACCACAACTCGACACCACCATGAAAGATCGGGGCGCCAAGCTTGTGGGCAATCGGCTCTAGTCCCGCACGAGCGTTAAAGCTGTCAAGGCAGTCGAGCACGGCGCTGTGCGCCGGTGAGGTTGGCTGGGGAAGCGTCGGATGCAGCTCGCTAAAGGAACTGGCGTTCAAGCTTTGCACATGCCCAACTGCCTGTATTGCAGGGTTAATGGCCCGCAGACGCTCGACGGCAAGCCTGGCTTTTGGCTGGCCAAGGTCCTGTGGTGTGTACAGCACCTGGCGGTTGAGATCCGGTGCATCAAGCACCGCAGGGTCCCATATTTCCAACTGCACAGGAGCTACTCGCACAAGAAGCGCGAGCAGATTACAACCAAGACCACCCGCTCCAGCAACAATGAAGCGAGTGCTGAGCAGCCGCTGGCGAGCGTCCTGGGAAAGCAACTCATAGTGTCTGCGGTAACGTTCCTCACGAAGAGCGTCAGTAGGTCTGGACATCTACGTCGGCCTCGACCGCGCTCTGAACCTGGACAAAGACCCGGTTCGGCAAGCAGGCTATCCACTGTCCAGCCTGGGAAACCCAACCGGAACCAATGCAAATCTTGTCGCGGCAGGGGGAATCTACCACCCGAATCTCACCATTGGAGATCTCTATCTCGGTCGGCCCTAAGGGTCCTTCGACAGAGAAACTGTGGTCCTCGGCAAGTGAGTAGATATAGTCACGGCCCTCCGCCTGTATGCGAACTTGATTCCCACGTTCGGCGTCGGTGTACGCGAAAATCCAGAACGCGCCAAGCACAAGCAGAGCAACCACAAAGGAAAGGTAATCGAAGAGTCGTAGTTTCATAATTGGTATTCCAAGAACGCGCTGCTGCTGCCGACGCCGCTACTACTGACGCCGTTTGTCACGCACGTAAACATTGCGCGCCGGTGAGTTGTCGCTGCCTCGTTCATCTAACTCAAAGAGGCCGACCGCCTTGACCAGCTCACCCAGTTTGACGTAACCGTAGTTGCGTGGATCAAACTCGGAGGACTTATTGGCAATGTTCTGCCCAACAGTAGCGAGGTGCGCCCACCCATTCTCATTTGCAGAGTCTTCAACGGCGTTCCGCAGAAGGTTTACAAGCTTAGTATCACTTCGCAGATCCTTACTTGGACGCCTCGAGGTGCTCTGCGGCTCAGTCTCACTCTCACGCATGTCCTTGCGGAGGATCTCAGTATAAATGAACTTGTCGCAGGCTCCGACAAAAGCCTTGGGAGTCTTTTTCTCACCAAAGCCGTAGACCGTGAGACCGGCCTCGCGGATGCGAGCCGCAATGCGGGTGAAGTCACTGTCACTTGAGACTATGCAGAATCCGTCCATTGCGCCGGTAAAGAGAATGTCCATTGCATCTATGATCATGGCACTGTCGGTGGAGTTCTTGCCCTGGGTATAGCTGAACTGCTGGATGGGCTGCACCGAGTGCTCAAGAAGTACATCTTTCCAGCCCTTAAGGTTCGGGCTGGTCCAGTCACCATAGATGCGCTTCACGCTTGCTACACCGTACTTGGCAATTTCTTCGAGAAGACCTTCAATAATTGAGCCTTGAGTGTTATCTGCGTCTATAAGCACCGCAAGGCGATGTTGTTTATCAGTATTTGTCATCACTCCTATAGTAATCCATTCACCGTGGATACACAATGCGTTTCTTTTTTGCTATAGTCCTTTGGAATCGTGACGACACAGTTTTTCGGCTTAACAGTCTCGTACCTCTTTGTTTTCGGTATTCTTGGCCTTGCGGGTGTTCTTCTGCGGTCGGGCGTGGTAGACGCCTTCACCAGCAGAAAAATTGTGCATATCGGCGTATCGCACTGGTGGTTTATTGCCGTATACTTTTTTGAGCACACCTTTATCGCGGTCATTGGCCCCTTAAGTTTTATTGCCTTGAACTACATCTCATACCGGAAACATCTGTTTGCTGCTATGGAAGACCCAGATCACGAAAAGAACCTTGGCACAGTGTACTTTCCAATTGCACTGCTCATTCTGGTACTCTGGAGTTGGGCGGGAGAGTTGAGTTTCACACAGGGAGGCATAGCGATGGCGGCTCTTGGTTACGGCGACGGTCTTGCGGCGTTGACTGGCAAGAAGTTTGGTGGCACTGGATTTCGCGCTCCTGGAGGTCACAAGACCTTCGTGGGTGTGGCCGCTATGCTACTCGCCGTGTTTTGTGTATCCGCATTCCTCTTGGTGAGAGCCAATACCGCTGCTCCAATCCTGCCGATAGCCGGTAGTATTGCACTCGTTGCGACATCGACCGAGATCATGACTCCGTGGGGCTTAGATAACCTTACCATTCCGCTGGTGACCGCCATGCTCACTCACCTGGTGCTTCCGTTATGAACGCTGAGATTGTCGCTCCGCTCCTGAACGCATGTGTCGCTTCTACCGCGTATGTAAAACGCAGTGTCGATGGTACCGGAGCGACCGCTGGCTTCCTTATGGGAACGCTCATCTACCTTGCTGGCGGACCGTGGTTCTGGATCCTGTTAATGCTGTTTTTTGTCTCAGCAAGCGCAATCAGTCGCCTACCCGGTCGGAAGAAGATACCCGGGGAAACGGTTCCCACCCAGCTTCGCGGCAGCCGCCGTGACCATGTCCAGGTATTTGCCAATGGAGCCCCAGCCTTGATTTTGGCCTTGATCTACGCCGCAATGCCGGGGATCGAGTTGGGGGTTCTTTTTGCTGTGGCCATAGCCTCCGCAAACGCTGACACCTGGGCGGGTGAGTTGGGTGTCTTTTCTGCGCATCCGCCGGTACTCATTACCAGCGGAGAGCCGGTACAAGCGGGGCGCTCGGGAGCCATCTCACCTTTGGGGTTGAGTGCGGCGGCACTCGGTGCCGGGATTATTGCAGTGGGATACGGTGCAGGCCATGTCCTGGTATATGGGTTAGAGCCCGCAGCGCCTGCCTTTGCCGTTTTGGTCGGTTTTGGAGGCTTTGTTGGTGCGGTTCTGGACAGTTTCCTCGGGGCCACCATTCAGGCTCAGTATCGGGAAGAAGACCCGGAAGGTGCCTTCCACGATACTCCAAGAACTGGTGACCGGGATCGAAAGCCTGACCGCGGCTTTCGCTTTGTCACCAACGATATAGTGAACTTAATGAGCGGAAGTCTGGCCGTGGTGATTGGAGCTCTTGCGCTGTTTCTCTTGCGTTGAAATGGCGGTTTCAGCTAAAGCAATATGCCGCGACCTCGGTCTAGTATGGTACTATAGAGAGCGAATTTACAGAGCAATTGATTCATAAGAATAGCTGGATTATGCCACACGAGAACAAGGAGCACGCGTTTGAATACTCCTTCCTATGGCAACGAAGCCTTACTTAAGCTCGCGCTCGCTATCGGCCCAAGCCGACACCAAAACGAGCTTCTGACCCAAGCTCTCCCGGTTTTCCTCGAAGTCCTCTCATGTGACTATGTCGGTGTAGTTGCCGACTGTGAAGACCCACATCTGCAAATGCTGCATTGTCGGGAAACCCCATCGTGCCGGGCGGCATCATCAATGCTCAAGGAGCTGAGCACAGTTCTGTGCAGCTCCGACCAGAGGGCATACGTGCGCGTCGAGGAGAAGCTCTCGTCGGATGCCGCGACTGTTTCCGCTGAACATGATCCGGCTTCAACCAAAGAGTTCACCCTTGCAGAACCGCCGGTAGAAGCATTTCGGCTTGCCGGATATGGTTTTCTGTTCATGGGGAGAAAAATAGCCCTTGAGTCTCAGTTCGTGGAGCAGCTGATCCCAATCATGGACAAACTCGCGGAGGCCTGCAGAATTGCGCATGAGCTTTCGCTTGGAGAGCGGGACGGCACTGCGCTTCGAGCGCAAAAGTCCCATTTTGAGTCAATCTTCACCAATACCAACGATGCCATGGTGTTCTTCGACACCGACAGCCGTGTCGTGAACATCAACGCAAGCTTTACGAGTATGTTCGGATATGAGCTGGAGGAAGTTGCAGGCAGGCCAATCAACTCCGTGGTTGATCCCGAACACCGAGAAGAAGTATACGGCGACAGACTCATTCTCAAACGCGAGACTGTCGAGTTGGAAGTGATCCGCTACACAAAGTCCGGTAAGGCCATTCAGGTGCTACTCAAAGGAGGCCCGGTCATTGTTGACGATGTAGTGACCGGCGGGTACGCAATATATGCCGATATCACAAAACGCAAACACGACGAAGAGCTGCTGGTGCGAGCCAAGCTCACTGCCGAAGCTGCATCCAAGGCCAAGAGTGAGTTTCTTGCCAACATGAGCCACGAGATTCGCACACCCCTCAACGGAGTGGTTAGCATGCTCAGTATGCTGGAGGATACGCCACTCAGCCGTGCTCAGCACGAGTACATTGAGATGGCGACCGCCTCGGCCGAAACCCTCATTGCCGTAATCAACGATATTCTGGATTTTTCGCGCATTGAGGCTGGGCGGCTCGAACTATCACCTCGCGAGTGCAACATGGAGCGGGAACTGCACCTCGTCATGTCCATTCTTTCGGCACGCGCCCGGGAGAAAGAGCTTGAACTCCTGACCCAGTACGATGTCGCGGCTCCCCTCCTGTTCATGGCCGATGATCTGCGCCTGCGTCAGATTCTTTTTAATCTTGCAGGGAACGCGGTTAAGTTCACCAACAAGGGACATATCTTGCTGTCTGTGAAGTTGAAGAGCATGGACGAAGCGCGGAAGCGCGCGCGCCTGCTGTTCTCGGTCAAGGACACCGGGATCGGCATTCCAAAATCTAAACTCACCGACATATTCGAGCACTTCACTCAGGTCGACTACTCCTCAACTCGCAAAGTAGGTGGAACCGGCCTTGGCCTGGCAATTGCCCGTAGACTTGTTGAGATTATGGGCGGTGATCTCAAGGTTAAGAGTCGCGAGGATTCCGGTTCGGAGTTCTCATTTGAGCTTGAGTTTCCGGTGATAGAATCCGTCTCCCAGGACCATTTGGTGCCGCGCTACGCCGGGCTCCATGCGCTTGTTGTTGATGATAACCCAGTGAATGCACGCATTCTGACCGAGTATCTCCGCGGCTGGGGGATGAAGGTTGTAACGGCCGCAAACGCAACCCAGACTCTCCGCACCTTGAACGAGTATGAGGCCGCTGGAACACGCCTGGACCTCGCCTTGGTTGACTACCTTATGCCGGACATGGATGGCATTGAGCTCGCAGCAAAAATTCGTCTCCAGCAGCGCTGGGCCTCCCTGCCACTAATAGCGGTCAGCTCACACTGGACGCACGAGGACTCCCAGCGCCTGCGAGATGCTGGCTTCCAGGGGTTTGTGCCCAAGCCCATTAGTCGTAGTGCCCTTGACTTGAGCATTCAGGAATGCATCTCACAGGACCGGGCACCCGCAGGTGTGGCGGCGACACCCCCAGGAGCCACTGCCAGCAAAGGCACAGGATCCGCCGCAGGCAAGGTCGTCGCCACCGGTGCAGGCGCCCCTGCGCGCGATCATTCTCTCACCAGGGAGAATGGGGCCAAAACCGAGGCCGCGGTGGGCGCCCTGCCCCCCAGTACTCACGGCTTGCGGGTGCTGGTTGCCGAGGATAACGAGGTCAACCGTAAGTCAACTCAAATGATGCTTGAGGATATCGCCACAACCATACTGACGGCTGACAACGGGCAACAGGCGCTTCAGTTATTCAAAACTGAACACTTCGATATCGTCCTGATGGATATACAGATGCCGGTCATGGACGGTCTTGAGACCACGCGCCACATACGAATGCATGAAGCCAAACTTAACGCCAAGCCGGTGCCGATCATCGCTCTCACCGCCAACGTGATGTCACGCGACAAAGACACCTGTATGAGCGCCGGGATGAGTGACTATCTGGCCAAGCCCCTCCGCAAACACGACCTGCGAGCACTGGTTGAAAAACACTTACCCGGGCGAGTGCCGGTGTGGGTGGAGCCCACCCCCACGGAAACCAGTGCAAAGGCGGAAAATCGGTCCTACGCACTCCCTGACAATGAACTCAAGATCTTTGATCGGCGCGACTTTGCCGAGCGCCACGACAGTAATCTCGCCCTTGCTGGCGAGATTATGTCAGACGCACTGAAGCGCTACCCGTCCGAGCTCCTCTTCCTCCGCCGCGCGGTGGAGCACGGCGAGACCGAGATTGCCAAACGAGCGGCTCACAAGATCAAGGGAACGGCAGCGAACCTCGGTGCTGACCGAATATCTTCCCTGTGTGGTGAGATCATGAGGATTGCGGAGATGTATGAAGCTCCGGACCTGCTGATGGAGCTCAGACAACTCGACTCGGAGTTTGACCTCTTTGCCGCCGAGGCCCGCGCCTGGTTTCGTAACTTCGAGATCAACCTGTAATGACCAGCCAACGGCCTGAGCCAATGGGCATTGGGCCAGGCTGGACTACTCTAAGGAGTAGTCACCATCTGTGGCCGAGATAGTCGTCGTTCGGAGTTCGCCGTTGGGGCTATACAGGTGCACCCTATAGCGGTCTGCACGCCGTTCATACCCGGAATCCTCGGTGGAAAGGTTGAGTCGACAGGGCCCCGGGCCGCTAAACCGCAGCCGATCACGGCGGAACTCACCGCTGAGATAGGCCTGGCTCTCGCGATCGTCGTCGTACACCAGAAACTCGTTGTGAAACTCTTGGGTATCTTCAAAAAGGGCAAGCACCAGTTCGATGTCGAGCGTGGCCGAATCGGCCTCATGTTGCGGGGCACGAGCGTACAGCGGTAAGACCGCGCCAGCACGAACAAAGACCGGAACTCGGTCAAGCGGAGCATCTACCAGGTACTCCTGCCCACCATGGTACAGCGGTAACCCGCGTCCCGCGGTGTCAACGGCTTCTGCCTGGCTCTCATCGGCAAAACAGACCACATCCCAACGGTACCAGCGCCCGGCTGGCAGATACACCACCCGACTCCGAGCTTCAGGCTCAAGAACCGGAGCTACAAGCAGGTCGGCCCCCAACAGAAACTGATTCCACAGGCCACCAAGGCGCGGGTCGCCTGCCGGGTCGCCCGCCGGGTCACCTGCCCGGTCGGCGCTCAGCATGGGACGCATGAGGGGCTTCCCGTTTCGACGATACTCGTCAAAGAGACTGTAGATGTAGGGGAGTAGCCTGCCGCGAAGTGAAATTGCGCGACGGCAGATATCCTCCACCTCGGCTCCAAAAGCCCAGGGTTCGTGGTCGCGAGTTCCGGTGCAGCTGTGCGCCCGAAAGAACGGAGTGAAACAGGCGCTGAGCATCCAGCGGGCATAGAGCTCACCCGAGGCGTTGCCTTGAAAGCCGCCTACATCCGCACCACAGAACGCAATTCCAGAGAGCCCCATGTTCAGCAGCATGGGAATCATCATGGCCAGATGGGCCCAGGAGCTGTCGTTGTCGCCCGTCCAGACCGCCGCATAACGTTGTATTCCGGCATACCCGGCGCGGGTGACCATAAACGGGCGTAGTTCGGGTTTCTGTGTGGCAAAAGCCTCTGCTGTGGCGGAGCACATCATTTGACCATACACGTTATGATACCGGTCTATAGAGCGAGGTCCAGCAGATCCTTCCAGCACAACGTCAGATGGCGGAGTGAACTTCGTGCGGTCCAGAATGTCGCCAGTGAAGTCTGCGGGCTCATTCATGTCGTTCCAGATACCGTCCACGCCAACATCAAACAAGGAACGATGTCGGTCGGCCCACCATGTGCGGGTATCCTGGCGCAGAAAGTCCGGAAAAACTGCCGCTCCCGGCCACACCTCACCCGCATACACCGTAGCGTCCGCCCGGCGGGCGAAAGCATTTCGTGAACTGCCGCTCATATAGACATCGTACTCAGGGTCGATCTTGACGCCCGGATCAACAATGGTCACTACTCTAAAGCCCTGCTCATGCAGGCGTGTAATAAGGGTTTGCGGATCCGGGAACCGTTCTGGATCCCAGGTAAATACACGGTAGCCGTCCATGTAATGGATATCGAGATAGATCACGTCGCAGGGTATGCGACGACGACGAAACTCATCTGCAATCTCAAGAACTCGGCTGTCGGGATAATAACTATAGCGGCATTGCTGGAAGCCCAGCGCCCAGCGCGGCGGCAACTCGTGGCGGCCGGTCAGTTTGGTGTAGGCCGCGGTCACCTCGAACAGCTCATCACCCGGGAGTATGTAGAGTACAGCCTCGTTGCGTTCGGTGCGGATGACAGCAGTTGTTGGATCACTCTCACCCAGATCAAACACCGAACGCCCCGGATCGTCGAGGAACAGTCCTATCGCGCCTGCTGGCGCCGTGTTGGCACGGCTCGTTTGATCTCCGGACTGCGGGTGATCCGCAGCCAGACTGTGAATAACAAAGGGCACGGATTGATACAGCGGATCGCGCAACTCGTGATGAAAAGGCTCGTCGGTGTTCCACATAAGGTAGCTGCGGCCCCGCTTGTCAAGAAAGCCGGAGCGTTCACCAAGCCCGTAGAACCGGTCCGCTGGACCCATGCCCCAACGAATCTCTATGCCGTTTTCGCCGCGCCCAAAACTGAGTTCCTTTAACGATCCACCGCTTGCCGTCTGCACGTGCAACAGTAAACTTTTGCCAGAGGCCATGAGTCGTGAACCCAGAGCGGAGTGCAACGCAACCTCACCAGAATCCGGACTGACCTCAATCCTGGCCTCAGGCCCGTTTCCGCTGCTGTATACAACAGCACTCCCACGACCTATCGGTGCCGCTTGGAAGCAACCGGCAGGAACAGCATAGGACTCGCCGAGTGCCCCGGCCTCGACCGATGTCACCCCACGCGGTGCCATTCGGACGTGAACTCGGAATATACCGTCTTCAGATACGGAACACGCGCAACGAATGCCCTCATCCCGCATCTCCAACTCAGTAGAGGAAAAAGTATGTTTCATGGCGCCGAGACTACACGCCCTTGGCTTTTGCGGCCTCGAGCGTCTGCTCACCGGTCACGGCAGCAATCTCCTGGTCACTGAACACTGCGTCGATATCGAGAATAATGATAAAGCGGTCGTTCTGCTTACCAATCCCACTGATAAAGCGGGTGTTGATCTTGGTGCCGATCTGAGGTGCAGGTTCGATGTTTGACGGATCAAGCGAAATAACTTCCTGTACAGAGTCGGCAAGTGTGCCTAGGGTAACCGAATCATCTCCCACCTTTACGTTCATCACAATGATTGAGGTGTCTATAGTGCGTTCAGCTTCCTCCATATCAAACTTGAGGCGTAGGTCTATGACCGGGATTACACTCCCGCGCACGTTGATAACCCCACGCATGAAGTCAAGCGTTCGGGGAACCTTGGTAATGGTGGTGTATTCAAGCACCTCCATCACCTTGGAAACGGAAACCGCATACTGCTCCTTGGCAAGCGTAAAGGTTAAGTACTGATTGAGGGCAACCTCGTTGTTCTCTTCCATATCATGCTCCTCTTATTGTTACCGGTTTAGGCCTTATCGGCCGTCACACGTTTCGTCCGGTGCGGAGTTTATCTAACAGCCGTTCAGTCTCCCGCGACTGCATTCCTTCTTTCTCAGCAGCGGCCGACACCCCTTCAAACTCGGCGCTGCCGGACTCAACAAGGTGCCGCTTGAGGGCTGCAAACTCTTGAGCGGAAAACTGCACCGCGCCAAGGACATGCTGCTCAAATGCCTCTGCCGCCAAAGGGCACACCGCCTTGACGACCTCAAACATCGCCTCGGCATAGGCCCGGATCTCGGCCTGTGCATGATGGTCCATGCGCAGTTTCAGAAAGTGAAAGAGATTGTGCAGGTCAATCTGCCAGTACCACTCAGTGTATAAGGATAGCGGGAGGTTAACCCGACACAACTCCCGGGCAAGTCCTTGCTCAATTCGCTCATTATAGAGCTGAAAAGCAGCCGACTGCTCCTGAATCAAACTCTCTCGAACCGCCTGTGCTTGCTCCTCTGGGAGGGGCTGCTCGTCGCGCCCTTGTTTATTGTCCGTGCTCTGGGCCGCAAGGCCATCCAGACTTGGCACAAAGAACTCATCTTTCATGATGCTATATCGACCGGATATCTCGTTGAGACGAGCTGTGCGGTGGCGTACCCATTGTCGGGCAACAAAAACCGGCATCTTGGTATGGAAGGTCAGAACCACCTGTTCAAATGGCGAGGTATGAGCGTTACGGAGCAGGTAGTGGATAAGGCCACGGTCTTCCCGATAACTCTTGGTGCCAGCACCGTACGAGACGCGCGCGGACTGTACAATGCGGTCATCCGAGCCCATGTAATCAACAAGCCGAATAAAGCCTTTGTCCAGCACCGGGATCTCTTTGTCAAGCAGCTGCTCAGCCTCGGGCGTTGTGCAATGCGCCATGATCTATCCTTCTTTTTGGTTTTAGGGTGCACGCCAACGGCACAACCCGTGTACCCCCCATAGTAGCATGAGCCGAACCAAAGGTCGACATCTCAAACGCGCCGTGCGCGGAGTTCCGCATGGGGCTGTCTTCCTCACCAGTCTGTGTATATAGTAATACACATGAAAACGCGGAATTTCCACAGCAAGACGGCTCACGGCTCACAGCCCACTGCCTTTCAGTTGGCGGCGGCACTCCTGGCTGTGTCGTTTCTTGCACTCTTACTCCCTGGTGACGCTCCGGCCCAGGAGCTCTCACCGGCCGAGCAGCAGGTAGAGCTCATTTCGCGCGAGGCCGAAAACGGCGGCTATGAGTTCTATGCGGTGAACAACCACATTATTCCGGTATGGCTCAACGTAGAGTTTCGTGAGCTCATTAATATGGAGGCATCGGTAGATCTACCCTACTCCGCACTTCTTGAGGCCGATGGCGAGGAAACCTTTCTCTTCCGGCTCCACAGCACTGGACAGGGACGGAGGCGAGGCTACAGCGTGAGCTACCGCTATGCCCGCGGAGACCCACAAACCGTAGAACATGATGACAACCATGCGTATCTCTTGCCTTTTGCACATGGCCAGAAGTTTCGGGTGACACAGGGGCACTACGGAGCGTTTACTCACCATGGTGAGAACACGTACGCAATTGATTTTGACATGGAAGAAGGTACTCCGGTGCATGCAGCCCGTGCGGGAGTTGTGGTAGAGGTGAAGCAGGACTCCACTCGTGGCGGCCCCAGCTCTCGCTACTCGGCCGATGCAAACTACGTACTTGTAATGCATTCCGACGGGAGCTTTGGGAACTACGTCCACCTTCGACCAAACGGCGCCGCGGTACAGGTTGGCGATGAAGTTCGTGCTGGTGACCTGGTTGGATACAGCGGGGATACCGGACAGTCCTCAGGCCCGCATCTTCACTTTGACGTACGAGTACCCCAGCGCGACGGTCGTATGCAGTCTATCCCTACCCGGTTCCTTAATCATGAACAGCGTGTGGTCAGTCTTCAGGAGTCTGAGTTCTACTACGCATACCATCCCGGCGGGCCGGATTTCGAGGTTGTACTTGGCAGTGAGCTCCGCAGCAGCGACTTTGCCGACTATGAAGCGCCAGTTGCCAGCAGCAACCGCATTGAGTTCCGCACCGAGGACCTAGACCTGACCTACATCCTGTACATTGCAAATGGTTTTGATGAGGCTATGGAACTAGAGATCGATATTCGAATGCGCGGTGTTCGCAGCGATGTAGATTTACCAGTCACCATGACGCTTGCGCCGCGCACCGAACGCTTTCTGACCCTGCTTCGGGCGGTGCCGGGCGCAACCCAGTTGCAGTTCTCACCAAGCGTACGTTACAGCCCCGTGAGGTAGACAGCCAGCGGGGCTGCGCGCCCCGCCGGACCCTTATAGTGCGTTTATGAGCTCAACGAGTCGTTCAACCACCGGGATTGGGTCGGTGCGCGGGTACACGGCCACTCCGTCAGACTCTGCTTCCTTCCTCACCGTTGCTTCATCGGTCAGCAGGCCGCACAGCTCACTCGGATTCGACTTAAGCCGTGAGTAGGCGTTTGCTCCGGACGCAATTTCAAAGGTCACCGGCCAGTCCGCACGCAACCCCTCAACGATT
>PXEI01000436.1 GCA_003564775.1 Spirochaetaceae bacterium | reverse complement strand
TCCAATCGGGTTTACTTTCTGTCCCACACTACTCTCCCGTGATCTCGTCCACCACAGCGGTGATGTGACTCATTCGTTTCAGAATCAAATCCGCCCGCCCGCGCGCGCGAAACCACATACGTTTAACCTGTGGCCCTTCGTTAACCTGAAGATCCTTAACAAAGAGCATGTCTTCGTCCAGGTTCTTATTCTGATACAGCGCATTAGCCGCCGCAGACTCAATTACCTTCTTTAAGAGCTTTGCACTTTTCTGCGGTGCATTCTCTAGAATGGCAATGGCCTCGCTGTATGGTTTTCTCCGCACAACATTTGCAACACGCCGCACCTTGAATGGTGAAACCAAAAGGTAACGTGCATGCGCTCTATATCCCGTCTTCTCAGCCATAGCGATTCCCTATCTCTTTCCGGCTTTTTTGTCGGAGCCGGCATGTCCACGAAACAGACGCGTCGGTGCGAACTCGCCAAGCTTATGCCCTACCAGGTTCTCAGTTACATAAACCGGAACCCAGGTCTTTCCGTTATACACAGAGATAGTAATTCCAACCATCTCGGGGATAACAGTTGAACAGCGCGAAAAGGTCTTAATCATTTTCTTTTCGCCCGATTTGTTCATCGCTACCACTTTGGAATACAGGCTTTTGGCGATGAACGGCCCTTTCTTGATTGATCTCGACACTGCCTACTCCTACTTCCTACGCTTCACGATAAACTTACCCGAAGGCTTGTTCTTCTTCCGCGTCTTGTAACCTTTAGTTGGCGTACCCCAAGGCGAAACTGGATGGCGGCCACCGGAAGTACGCCCCTCACCACCACCATGTGGATGGTCTACAGGGTTCATAACAACGCCCCTCACCTTTGGCCGTCGTCCAAGCCACCGTGAGCGCCCAGCCTTGCCTAACGAAACGTTCATATGATCTTCGTTGCCAACCGAACCCATGGTTGCACGGCACTTCTTGAACACCAAACGCAACTCACCAGACGGCAACCGAACGGTTACGTAATCTTTTTCCTTGGCCACCACGGCTGCGCCTGCGCCAGCCGCTCTTACAAGCTGCCCTCCGCGACCGTGCTTCAGCTCAAGATTATGAATCGACGAACCAAGCGGAATGTTCTCAAGCGGCAGCGCGTTCCCACGTACGGGAGGTGCGTTTTCACCACTCTGAACCACATCACCCGCTGCCATACCTTTCGCAGCCAGGATGTATCGCTTCTCACCGTCTTTGTACTGAAGCAACGCAACGTTGGCGCTGCGAAACGGATCATACGCAATTCCAAGCACCTTCGCCTCGATGCCGTCTTTATCTCGCCGAAAATCGATCTCACGGTAGAGACGTTTTACGCGACCACCTCGGCGACGAACACTGATTCGACCACCGGCACCACGACCGGCCTTAAAAGGGCGCCCAGTTGTGAGGCTTCGCTCTGGCCCGTCGAGATCGATGTCGTCAAATGTCAATCCGGTACGGAAACGACTTCCCGGTGTTACCGGTTTAAACTTCTTCACTGCCACTGCTAACCCCCGCCTTACGCGCCTTCAAAGATGCTGATTGTATCTCCGGGAGCGAGCGTCACAACCGCCTTCTTCCAAGAAGAACTTGATCCTTTCTTGTAGCGTAGCCGCTTCGGCTTCCCTTTCACATTCGCCATGTTGCAGCTTACCGGCTCCACCGAGAAGAGCTCGCGGACGGCTGCCATAACCTGAAGCTTATTGACCCGCGCATCTACGCGAAACACGTACTTGTTGTTCTCGCGAAGCTGGTTGCTTTTCTCAGTAACTACCGGTTCAATAATGATTGATCGTGCATCCATCTTTATTCACCCTGAACCTTTTTCTCGCCGTACTGCACGCCCAGCCCTATTGCCGCAGACTCCATTACCACGATCTTTCGTGCATAGAAAAGATCATGCGCCATGAGCCGCGAGTAGACCTGATAGCTGAGCCATGGAACATTGTTGGCAGCACGCTTAACCATGCGATCCTCATCTTTCATAATGAGAACACTGCGCTGCCCACCGCACAGTCCGTACAGCATGCTAACCAGATCCTTGGTCTTACCGGATTCGATCTGGAAATCCTCGACGATTATCAGATCACCGCTCGCCAGCTTCTTACTTAACAGACTGCGGAATGCGGTCTGCTTCATCTTCCGAGGCAGTCGGTACGAGTAGTCACGGGGTATAGGCCCAAATGCCGTACCACCGCCGACCCAAACAGGGGACTGACGAGTTCCCGAACGCGCACGCCCGGTACCCTTCTGCCGCCAAGGCTTGCGCCGACTTCCAATGACTTCACTCCGGCTTTTGGTCTTAGCGGTACCGACGCGCGCGTTGGCAAGCTCATTTCGAACCGCATGGTACACTGCGCCTTCGCTGTACTCGCGACCAAAAACCCGGTCATTTAGCTGTATGGTCTTCTGCTCTTTTCCTTCAGTTGAAAGAACCTTAGCATCCATATTTCACTCACTTCTTCTTTGCGTTCGAAATGAACACATAACTATTTCGGGTGCCGGGGACAGCGCCCTTGACGAGCAACATTCCCTTCTCAGCGTCAACCCGTACAACCCGCAGACTCTGAGAGGTGCTTCTTTCACCCCCCATACGCCCGGCCATTTTCGTTCCCTTAATGACACGTGAAGGCCACGCTGCCATACCGGTTGATCCGTTTGCCCGATGAAACTTTGAACCGTGCGTCGCGCGACCACCACCGAAGTTGTGTCGCTTCATAACGCCCTGAAAGCCTTTTCCCTTGCTGGTACCCACGACGTCGACAAAGCCAACGTTTTCAAGCACCTCAAGCGAAACACTTTCACCAACGGCACACTCCGGAGCAAAATCCCGAAACTCCCGAACACAGCGCTTCGGCGAAACACCTTCCGGATACTGCCCCAACACCGGCTTACCCACACGGCTCTCTTTCTGATCAAAAGCCGCAAGAACTACCGCGCTATAGCCGTCTTTCTCTTGCGTACGCTTTCCAATCACTACGTTCGGCTCAACCTCAATTACGGTGACCGGCATCAACTGCCCATCTTCGCCGAAAACCTGGCTCATCCCAACCTTTTTTCCGATCAGCCCAATCATGTCTATTCCCTCACAGTCGGTCGAACCTCGTCCGGCCCCAGGTAAACTCTTCTGCAGAATCAAGCTTACTGCTTGATCTCTACATCCACACCCGCAGGCAACTCAAGCTTCATCAAAGAATCCATCACGGCCGAGGTCGGCTGAATAATGTCAATTAGCCGCTTATGCGTGCGCATTTCAAACTGCTCACGCGCCTTCTTGTTCACGTGCGGAGACCGCAAAACCGTGAACTTATTAATCCGAGTCGGCAGAGGAATAGGTCCGGCCACTTTTGCTCCAGATTTCTGAACCGTCTGCACAATTGCCCGCGCGCTTTGGTCAATCAACTCTATGTCGAAACCGCGAAGCCGTACGCGGATTTTGTCACTCGCCATTATTCCTCCAGAAAAGTAGGGCCTCGACACCGACGGCATCAAGGCCCGTCCTCATAACAATTACTCGATGATCTCGGTGACCTGACCGCTTGCTACGGTACGGCCACCCTCTCTGATCGCAAAGCGGAGTCCTTTGTCCATCGCAATCGGATGGATGAGCTCACACTCGATCTCGCTATTGTCTCCCGGCATAACCATTTCCTTACCGGCAGGCAAGTTTACCGTTCCGGTAATATCGGTTGTACGGAAGTAGAACTGTGGACGATAGCCCGAGAAGAACGGAGAGTGTCGACCACCCTCTTCTTTGCTCAAGCAGTAGATCGTGCCTTTAAACTTGGTGTGCGGAGTAATAGACCCTGGCTTTGCCAAGACCTGCCCACGCTGAACCTCTTCCTTGTCTACGCCACGCAGAAGCGCACCAATGTTGTCACCAGCCTCGCCCTGATCCAGAAGCTTGTTGAACATCTCAACACCGGTACAAACGGTCTCTTTCGTGTCACGAATACCAACGATCTGAATCTTGTCGTTGACCTTCACGATACCGCGCTCGATACGTCCTGTAACAACGGTTCCACGACCCTGGATTGAGAAGATATCCTCAATCGGCATCAGGAAGTCTTTGTCAACATCACGCTCAGGAAGAGGGAAGTAGGTGTCCATCGCGTCCAGCAGCTCTTGAACACATTTGGTTGCCTCGGCATCCTCAATATTGTTCATTGCGTTGAAAGCGCTACCTTTAATGATCGGGATATCGTCCCCAGGGAAGTCATACGAGTTCAGAATGTCACGCATCTCTTCCTCAACCAGCTCGATGAGGTCGGGATCATCAACCTGGTCAGTCTTGTTGATAAATACGATAATTCCCGGAACACCTACCTGACGAGCAAGCAAGATATGCTCCTTGGTCTGTGACATGGCGCCATCGGTCGCGGAAACAACAAGAACCGCACCGTCCATCTGAGCCGCACCAGTAATCATGTTCTTGATGTAGTCGGCGTGCCCCGGACAGTCAACGTGAGCATAATGGCGCTCGGCACTCTCGTACTCAACATGCCGAGTGTTGATCGTGATTCCACGCGCCTTTTCTTCGGGTGCGTTGTCAATATCCTCGTAGCTCATGACCTTACCACCAGTAGCCTTTGCAGAGTACATAGTGATAGCAGCCGTCAGAGTCGTCTTCCCATGGTCAACGTGACCAATTGTGCCGACATTAATATGCGGCTTCTTCCGTTGAAATTTTTCCTTCGCCATTACGCCCTCCTTAGCGGTATCGTAAGAAAGCAATTTGATAAATATCTGTATCCATCATGTACCGGCTTACCGGTACACGCTTAGGCACATAAAAATATGCCGCCGGGTGATCGAAACACGAAACACAAACAAGCGACAAACAAAT
>PXEI01000183.1 GCA_003564775.1 Spirochaetaceae bacterium | reverse complement strand
CGAGCTCGGCCCCACCGAGGAAGTTCTCGAGAACGCAAAACACCCATACACGCGTCTCCTTATCTCAGCTGTCCCCCGCACTGATCCCGACTTAGAGCGCAGATATGTCGATGCCCGAGGTGAAATTCCAGACCCCATTGCCATTCCCAACGGCTGTAGGTTTCATACGCGGTGCCCGCTTGCTATGGCGCATTGTGGCTGGGAGGGACGTGACCTGCAGGTTGTGATTGAGACAGCACAAAGTCAGGAGAACGCCGCTGCGGCACTGAGTGAGATAAAGGGAATGGCCGTTGTAGGCCTTAACCTTCGAGTAACAGTGAGCTCCGCCGGAGCGACTGCCTCGGTTAAGGCCGCGGTAGAAGCAGTAATGGAGGCTCACGACCGGCCCATACAGCAGGCGGTAGAAAGCGTGAGTGAAAATGGCCCGGAGCTCCTCATTACCTTTGGCAAACAAGCTGAACCTGAGCAGTACCGTGTCGGCGAGAACCACACTGCTGCATGCTATCTGTATGAAGAGAACGGCACCTAAACTCCACTGAACCGCATCGGCTACCAGAACGCCGCGAATAAAGGTCCCTATCGGCGCTTTTTGTGTTACATGTTCGTTCTATTGTGACAACTGTTGCAATATCGACGGTCGTGGTCTATAATCAGCGCAGATTTGGGGGAACATTTGCCAATTTTTCCGCACTCTGTTCGCGACCCAGATCCTTCCCGAGGAGACTGTATGCAGGTCAACGCTAGCCCACAAGAGTGTAACGTCACTCATGCGGGTATCGTCGAGAGCATTGGCGACACATATATATCGGTACGAATCCTCCAGCACACCGCATGTGATACCTGCCGGGCAAAACTTCTTTGCACCGGCACCGTCGATGCCCGCGACTCCGTAGTTGAGGCGTATCTCGTGCATGAAGAGGACAAAACTCTTCTTGAGCCTGGCAGTCCGGTTGTACTTCAGTTAGAACAGAGTATGGCATGGATCTCGGTGGCTTTGGCCTTCGGTGTCCCTTTGCTGCTTTTGCTCACCGCCTTTTTTATCGCCCTTCATGCCACAGGAAGTGAGCTTGTCGGGGGAGTATCCGGGTTGGTGGTGCTGTTACCTTACTACTTCATACTGGGTCTTAACCGTCATAGACTCAGCAGGCGGGTGTACTTCACCGCCACAACCGCAGAGCACCTCTCGGTATAGTCTAAAGATTTTTCAGGAGGCCGGTTTGGATTCAACCATGATGTATTCACTGCTCACGCTAGGGGGTGTCGCTGGCGGGTTTGCAATGATTCTGTATATTGTTGCCCGGCGTTTTCATGTGGAGGAAGACCCACGTGTAGCAGAGGTAGAAGCAATGCTTCCCGGTATTAACTGCGGGGCCTGTGGTTTTCCAGGCTGCTCCGGACTTGCCGAAGCACTGGTAGCTGGCGCAGAAAAGAAAGACCTATCTGGCATGTACTGCCCCCCCGGCGGTAGTGACACAATGTCAGCCGTTGCCGAGTATTTTGGTCTGGCCGCCCCTACCTCGGCCCCTACGGTTGCGGTGCTCCGCTGCAACGGCAGTTTCGACAACTCCCCTCGCAGAGCGGAGTATGACGGCCCATCTAGTTGTGCCGTGGCGCACAAGTTGGGTACAGCCGGGTCGGCCTGCACCTACTCCTGCCTGAGCGAGGGTGACTGTGTTGCCGCCTGTAACTTTGAAGCCCTGTACATGGACCCGACAACCGGCCTTCCCGTTGTCATAGATGAAAACTGTACCAGTTGTGGCGCCTGCGTGACGGCCTGCCCACGCGATCTCTTTGAGATTCGCCTCCTTGGAAAGGGTAAGAAGCCACGCAGAGTCTGGATCGCTTGTCGCAATCGCGACCGCGGAGCGGTAGCAAGAAAGAATTGCAGTGTTGCCTGCATTGCTTGTGGCAAGTGTGTACGAACCTGTGATACAATCGTGAAAGCAATATCGATGAAAGATAACCTTGCGTATATCGATCCCGACATTTGCATTGCATGCGGAAAGTGCGTGCCCGAGTGTCCCACCGGGGCAATTCTGGCAACCTTTCCCGTAAAAGCAAAACAAGAGGATTCTCAAGAGCCGGTCTCAACCGGAACTGAAAACACACACTGATAAGTAAGGATGGTTGTTATGTCTAAGACCTTTCCCATGGGTGGTATACACCCGCCGGACACAAAGATTTCTGCCGCTGCTCCAATTACTCCGTTGGCAATTCCAGCAGAAGTAGTCATTCCACTTGGCCAACACATTGGCGCGCCTGCAGAAGCTATTGTAAAAGCCGGTGACAAGGTGAAGGCCGGACAACTCATAGCAGAGACTGCCGGTTTCATTTCCGCGAATATCCACTCCTCGGTCTCCGGAACGGTCAAGAAAATTGACGACGTAGCAGATCCATGTGGCTACTCCAAGAAGGCCGTATATATCACCGTTGAAGGTGATGAATGGGCAGAGGGTATTGACCGCTCCTCCACGCTCAAGAAAGAGATCACCTTGGATCGTGAGGCCATTGTTGAGAAGATCAAGGCTGGTGGCATTGTAGGTATGGGCGGTGCATCCTTTCCTACAAATGTGAAGTACATGATTCCAGAAGGTAAAACGGCGGACACGCTGGTCATTAACGGTGTCGAGTGTGAGCCCTACCTCACCGCTGACCATCGGCTCATGCTTGAGTATGCAGATGAAATGCTCGTTGGGGTAGAGATCCTGCGAGTTGCTCTCGGGGTCGAGAAAGCCGTCATTGGCATTGAGGAAAACAAACCCGACGCCATTAAACTCCTTACCGAAAAATCTGCTGAGTACGCGGGCATTACGGTTGAGTCCTTGCATATGCAGTATCCCCAGGGTGCGGAGAAGCAACTCATTAAAGCCTGCACCGGCCGCGAGGTTCCCAGTGGCAAGCTCCCTATTGAGGTAGGCTGTGCGGTCAATAATGTTGGCACCGCATACGCAGTGTACCAGATGGTGCAGAAGAACCAGCCTCTCGTCGAGCGTGTGGTAACCGTCACCGGCAAGCAGGTGAGCAAGCCAAGTAACTTCCTTGTCCGTATTGGCACCTCCTACGCGGCGTGTATTGAGGCTGCCGGGGGACTGCCGGAAGATACCGGCAAAGTCATTTCTGGTGGGCCCATGATGGGAATGGCAGTTGCTGACCTGTCAATCCCGGTTGCAAAAGGCACATCAGGCATCCTTATGCTGCCAAAGGCTGAGTCGGTTCGCCCCGAGGTTGAGCACTGCATTCGTTGTGGCGCCTGCGTTTCGGTATGCCCAATGGGACTTGAGCCGTACTTGCTTGAGAAGTTCGCCCGCGCAGACAAATGGGATCAGGCCGAACAACGGGCCGCCACCGACTGCATGGAATGCGGTTGCTGTAGTTACGCATGTCCCTCAGGTCGTCCACTCCTTGACTACATTCGCATAGCAAAGGGCGAGATCAACAACCGTAGACGAGCGAGAGCTTCTCAGTGAGCAAGAGGTTAACAACCGGCCTTTCTCCACACATAAAGAGTCCTCAG
The DNA here is from genome assembly GCA_003564775.1 of Spirochaetaceae bacterium. GTDB lineage: Bacteria > Spirochaetota > Spirochaetia > DSM-27196 > SLAA01 > SLAA01. Next base: position 1,383 of record PXEI01000183.1, on the reverse strand, counting down.
AGCGTTGCGAAGGTGATGTGGGCAGTTTCAATTGCCCTCATCCCCGCATTTGTCGCCTCGGTGACATTTTTTGGACCGCGAGCACTCGCCGTGCTCGCGGTGGGTGTGCTTTCGTGCGTCCTTACCGAGGCCTTCATTCAAGCATTTATGCTCAAAAAGCCGGTGAGCGTTTCGGACGGTTCGGCAGTGGTCACTGGCCTCCTGCTGGCCTTCAATATTCCCGTAAGCATTCCCCTCTGGATGGTTGCCGTCGGCGGCTTTGTCGCCATTGGTATTGGCAAGATGGCCTTTGGTGGCATTGGGAACAACCCTTTCAATCCGGCGCTTGTTGGCCGAGCCTTTATGACCACGAGTTTTGCTGCGCCCATGACCAACTGGCGCTTGCCGCTTGTCTTTGACGGGAGCACCGGTGCCACCCCTCTGGGCATCATTGAGAATGCTGCGAGCACCGGAATGTCAGCTATTCAGTCTGAACTGCCCGGCTATTTTGACATGTTCATTGGAAATATCGGTGGCAGCCTGGGTGAAACCAGCGCTTTAGCCATACTGCTTGGCGGCATCTTTCTCATTGCACGCGGGCTTATAGACTGGCGCACGCCAGTGTTCTTTCTTGGATCATTGGCTGCCTTCACCGGCATATTCTGGGGGATTGCCCCGGAAAGCTATGCCGACCCCTTGTTTCATGTCCTGGCTGGTGGCGCCATGCTCGGCGCCTGGTTTATGGCAACCGACATGACCACAAGCCCTATGTCACGGAACGGGCGCATTGTATTTGCAGTTGGAGCAGGACTCTTGACAGGGGTTATCCGCTTGTTTGGAGCATTTCCTGGTGGTGTCTCGTACGCCATACTCATAATGAACGCCTTGGTACCGGCTATTGACAGCCACATCCGACCGAAGCGATTCGCACAAGGGGCGCTTCATGAAAAAGCTTGAGTCGACCTTTGTAAATATGTTCGTTGTGCTGAGCGCTATCGCCTTGCTGTCAGCCGCTCTTTTGTCATTTACTCATGGAAAGACGTCGGTAGTTCGTGCAGAGGTTGAACGACAGCAACAGCAACAAGCCCTTGCTGCGGTTTTGCCGGAGTTTGACAACTCACCTGGGGAAGAAGCTTTCACTCGTGAGGGATATGGGTTTCAAGAGCTCTACCCTGCCACGCGTGACGGCGAACGAGTGGGTATTGCGGTGCGCAGCGAAACACGTCGGGCATATTCCGGCTCAATGGTCATGCTTGTTGGGTTTGATGCCCAGGGTGTTATCACCGGTGTGCAGGTACTCAGCCATGCAGAAACACCAGGCCTGGGGGCGCGAGTAACCGAGGACGAGTTCCTTGGTCAGTTTGTTGGCCAGAATCTGAATGAGTTTGATCCGGCACTACGTGG
>PXEI01000398.1 GCA_003564775.1 Spirochaetaceae bacterium | reverse complement strand
GCCGTATTTTACTACAGCTCGTTCATTCACGTGTGCGCCTGCACACCTTGTGCATAAAGTCGTACGGCCTTGGCCGAACTACTCTTCAAGCGCTGCAATACCGGGAAGCACCTTGCCCTCAAGGAACTCAAGCGATGCGCCGCCTCCAGTGGAGACATGGCTCATACGCTCGGACAGTTGGAACTTGTTTGCAGCTGCAACCGAGTCACCGCCGCCCACAATGCTGGTTCCCTGACACTCGGCAATTGCTTTTGCTACCTCAAGTGTACCACCGGCAAAGTTATCAAACTCGAATACGCCCATGGGTCCATTCCAGAGGACGGTTTTGGCACCGCCGATGACTTCTTTGAACTTGGCTACGGTTTTTGGCCCGATATCCATGCCCATTTTCCCGTCAGGAATGTCCACGCCGTCTACGGCTTCAGGTTTGGCGTCCTCAGAGAACTCAGAGGCTACAATGTGATCAAGCGGGAGCAGTAGCTCCACCCCTTTTTCCTTTGCCTTGTCGATGAGTGACTTGGCGGTATCCAGGTAGTCTTCTTCAAGGAGCGAAGAACCCACGGAGTGGCCCATAACCTTGAGAAAGGTGTATGCCATACCTCCACCTATGATCAGCGCGCTGCAGTTTGGCAGCAGCGTCTCAAGCACGCCGATCTTACTGGAAACCTTTGCGCCACCAATAACTGCAACAAAAGGCTTGTCCGGATTCGTGACAACCGGCTGAAAGAAGCGAACCTCTTTCTCCAGCAAGAAACCGGCATATGACGGGAGATACTTGGCTATGCCCTCGGTTGAGGCGTGTGCCCGGTGAGCAGAGCCGAACGCATCGTTGACGTATACATCACCCAGCTTTGCCAGTTTCTCAGCAAAACCAGGATCGTTAGCTGTTTCTTCTTTATAGAACCGTACGTTCTCCAGCATGAGGATTGCCCCAGCTTCTAAGCCTGCAAGCTCCTGCTCTACTGCATCGCCGATAACATCCGATGCCTGCTGAACCGGGCGGCCGATAAGCTCTGCCAACCGTGCAGCAACCGGGGCAAGACTGAAGGCCGGATCGGCGCCGCCTTTCGGGCGTCCGAGGTGGCTCATCAGTACCAGGCGGCTCCCTTTTTGCTCAAGTAGATACTCAAGTGTAGGCAGCGCTGCGCGGATGCGGGTGTCGTCTCCGACGACACCCTCTTTAATAGGAACATTAAAGTCTACCCGCACAAGTATGGTTTTCCCGGAGAGATCGGCGCTTTGGATTGTCCTTAGTGCCATAATAATCCTTCCTATTTATGCAAGTTTCTTTGCGAGATCAACTACGCGGCAGGAGTAACCCCACTCGTTGTCGTACCATGCCAGTACCTTCACCATCTTGCCGATGACCATGGTGCTGTCGGCATCAAAGATAGATGAATGCGAGTTGTGGATGATATCTACGGACACGATTGGATCTTCGGTGTACTCAAGAATGCCCTTCATGGGACCTTCAGCTGCGGCCTTCATAGCGGCGTTAACCTCTTCCTTGGTGACTTCCTTAGACAGGGTAACCACGAGGTCTACAAGTGAACCGGTTGGAGTTGGTACACGGACGGCCATGCCGTCAAGCTTACCTTTGAGCTCCGGCATTACCTTGCCAACCGCTTTCGCGGCGCCGGTGGTGGTAGGAATCTGTGACACTGCGCACGAACGAGCGCGGCGGAGGTCACTGTGCGGACCGTCAAGGATAACCTGGTCGTTAGTGTAGGAGTGAATGGTAGTCATGAAGCCGGTCTCAATACCCCAGTTGTCCTGGAGCACCTTTGCAACAGGAGCAAGACAGTTAGTGGTACAAGAAGCGTTTGAGACACATGCGTCTTCGGGCTTCAGGTCGTCGTCGTTAACACCAAGGACGACCATGCGGTCAATCGAGTCCTTTGCAGGTACACAGAGGATCACCTTCTTTGCCGGGTATTTCTCATTCTTGAGATGATCGCCGTAACCGCCTTTGGGGCTCTCTTTCGAGCGGAAAACACCGGTTCCCTCAACAACTACATCGGGTGATGCTCCCCAGGGAATGTTGGCAGGATTTTTCTCAGATGAAACGCGATACTTCTTACCGTCGACAATGAGGTTCTCCTCATCAAACTCAACCTTACCCGGGAACTTTCCCTGAGTAGAGTCGTACTTCAGAAGATGGGCTAAGGTCTTGGTATCGGTGAGATCATTTACACCGACCACTTCAACGCCTTGCTCAAGAGCAATCTTGAATACGTTGCGACCAATTCGACCGAATCCGTTAATGGCAATTTTCATGTGATCCTCCTCGATCAATTATCATAGAATTTTCTATACCTTCTCGATTCATGTTCGACTATAAAGAAAAAATTCTCGTATGTCAACGCGAACAGGTGAAGAAATCGTTAAGTTTTGCACGTTTGAACAAACGTTACGCCTTACGGGGGTGTGTCCGTGCCCGCCAGTTCACGGCAGCAGGGCTCGTATTCGTTGAAGAAGGTTTTGCGTATCGTCCGCATCTGCGTCGGTTCCAGCCGGTAGCTCGGTTCGTGCTGCCAGTACGGCATCGCCCTGATTAATAAGGTCAAAGAAGCCATCTCGTGTAACGATGCCCTCGCTCACAAGATCGTCGACGCCGCTGACGACAAAGCGCCCAAGAACGGCTTCATTGGTATACCTGAACTCCGGTCGGTTCGGCGCAAGGTCAAAGGAGCCAGCCCGTACCACCACCAGCTCCATTCCTTCTTCAACTCCGTCAAGTCGCCCTATGTTTACCAGGGCTCGTTCAAACCGCCTGTTGAGGATTCGTCCTCGTAATGGCACTAGCTCCGCAAGTTGCAAAGCGATCGAACGGTGCGACTCGAGTACACGATCATTCCCTGCCCGCAGAGCCGACAGGCGGGCTACCTCGGTCCCGGTTGCCGCACGATACAGCGTAAGATAGGTACCGAAGTTACGATCGGCTTCATCGTAGCGGACAACCGCAAAATAGTCGTCGCCAGCGTTCCGAGAGCGTGCAAAAGCATCGGCAAATCCAGAAGCCACAAAGGGATTTGCAGTTACTGCCAACTGTTCGTAGCGTAAAAGATGTCGCCGCAACGCGCCAACAAGCAGGTTATCACTGTCGGGGAGTTCCAGGTGATTAGGGCCGGTTACGGTGAACAGCGATATCTGAATCCGGTCACGGGGAGTATCGAACTGCGAAACCCCCCACATCTGTGCGACATCATCCACACCAAGATGTGAGAATGTTTCGATACGATCCATTAGCTCGTTACGGTCATGCCCTAGATTGCGCAGGACTTCAAGTTCCTGAAGATAGCGAGCACTGCTGCCAGCAAGCCGAAACAGATCTGCATACGCCATGCGAGCATCGTAGTTGTAGGGGTCAAGCTGTAAACCGTTGCGGTAACTCACCGATGCGCGGTGGTGGTAGTTGCGGTTGGCGAACTCGGCGGCTCTGCGAAAGTGATAGGTTGCAAACTGTGTGCGACGCTCGTCCTCCAGGCTTAACTCACGCAAGAGGATATCTTCAAGAGCAAGCCGAATGATCTCCCGGTCTGGGCTGAGCTCCACCGCAATTTCCAATGCATCAATGGCGTCTTCAAGCCGTCCTCGTTTGTAGTCTGAAAGCGCCGCGATGTACCAGGCGTGTGGACTGTTACGTTCTATTCCAATGACTTGCTGAGTTGTCCCAACGGCCTCTGCATACCGGCCCTGTTCGTAGAAGATTCGGGCCAGTAGTGTGAGTGCCTCACCGTAGTTGGGCGCAAGCGCAACTGCGGTACCAGCATGTCGTTCAGCACGGGAAAGGAGGCCACGTGCCCGGTAATACTCACCGGCGAGAAGGTGTACCTGAGGGTTTTCGCGGTGATACTGCAATGCGGTGAGCAGATAGCGCTCAGCCGCTTCGCCGTCACCCTGGGCATCATAGAGTAAAGCCAAGGACAGCAGTCCGCGACGACTCTGTGGTGAAACCCGCAATATGTCCTCGTAGAGGCGGCGGGCCTCAGCAGCCTTTCCGTCGGCGAGGCGAAGTTCGGCAAGACCTAGCTGCGCATCTACATTGTTAGGCTCGCGACTCAGCACCCTCCGGTAGTGAGTCTCGGCCGCGGCAGGCCTGCCACGAGCAAGTTCCACGCGTGCCAAGAGCAACAAGTACACCGGGCGGTCTCCTGCAAGCGGGCGCGCCCGAGTGAGAAACTCCTCAGCCACTTCGGGTTCGTTAAGTTCCAGGTACGCTTCGGCCGTGCCGAGTAGAGCCTCAAGGTATCTTGGATTTGTCTCCAAGGCTTCAGAGAAGAACTCAATAGCTTCGTAATAGTTGCCAGCTACAAGCGCACTCCGTCCTGCTTGTTCGGATTCACGAGGTGATGCCATCATCACAGTGGTGACGAACAACAGCATAGCTACGCTTACAAGTGGTACGAGGTGTAGAGTGTGCTTACTCCGCATTTTCCTTCACATCCTTGCCAGCAACGATTTTCACGGTATTGATCTTGTGCCCATCCATCTCCTGCACAATAAAACTCATATCACGAAACGAGGCCTTTTCGTACTTCACCGGTATCTTTCCGAACAGCTCAAAAACGAAGCCACCTAAGGTATCAAAGTCTTCCTCGGGAATTCTCAGACCAAGTTGTTCGTTGAGATCCTCTATAGACACTCGTGCGTCGCAGAGGTAGACCTGATCTCCTATAGTGAGGATATCCTCACGTTCGTTGTCGAACTCGTCCTGGATCTCACCAACGATTTCCTCAAGGATATCCTCAAGACAGACAATTCCGGAGACTCCACCGTACTCATCTACCGCAACCGCAATGTGCACACGCCGCTTCTTCATCTCGCGCAGAAGGGAGTCAAGTCGTTTGCTTTCGGGGACAAAAAACGGGCGCCTTGCTATGGCTGGCACGTCCGGAGCT
>PXEI01000215.1 GCA_003564775.1 Spirochaetaceae bacterium | reverse complement strand
TCCATAGGCTTCATGGATACCGGTGTAGCCTGCAATGTCGTAGCCGTCGTCACGCCACGGTGAGGGATAAAACGGCAACACCCAGACCGCTGTCACGCCCAAATCCTGGAGGTAGTCAAGCTTTTGAGTAAGCCCTTTGAAGTCACCCATGCCGTCACCGTTGCTGTCCAGAAATGAACGCACGTGTAACTCATAGATGACTGCGTCTTTATACCATTGGCTTACATGTTCTTGAGATTGACTCACTGATCTCCCCTTCTTTTTATCTGCCTGCTTGTTCATTCATTCGTTTCGTCCGTTCAATTGCGAACACGAGCTAGTCGTTAAGCTCCGAGGGTACCACCACCCGAAAGATATGGGCGGGGTTCGTCTTCGGATCAAGCTCAACATAGTTCCAGCCGGGTTGCCATCGATATCCGTGATCCGTAAGCAGATCATACACAACAAAATGTGACTCGGAATCGAACCCAAAGGTCTGCGGGTCAAACTCTATCCAACCCGACTGCTGATACTGATAGTCAAAGTTCACAATTACCAAAACAAGATTTGCGCTATGCTCATCAAACTTGCTGTAGGCAAGCAGCTGGTCGTTGTCGGACTGATGAAACCGCACTCCAGTCGTCGTATGCAGCGCCGCATTTTCCCGACGCAGTTGGTTCACCGCGGTAATGTAAGGAGCAATGCTGCGTGAATCGTCCAGGTTCCAGTGCCTGATTTGATACTTCTCAGAGTCCAGATACTCCTCACTACCTGCCTCACGGGGTGTGTTCACACACAACTCATAGGTCGGGCCGTATATTCCGTAGTTGCTGCTCAGCGTTGCGGCCAGAACCAGACGGGCCTTAAAGGCGGGGACGCCACCGACCTGGAGGTCTTCGTGGAGGATATCCGGCGTATTAGGCCAGAAGTTGGGGCGAAAGTACTCGGCCATCTCGGTTGTCGTGAGCTCGGTGAGGTACTGCTGGAGCTCAGCGGCTGTGTTTCGCCAGGTGAAGTAGGTATACGAGTGAGTATATCCCACCTTGGCCAGATGCTGCATGACCTTAGGCCGGGTAAAGGCCTCGGCCAGGAATATGACCTCGGGATGTTCCTTGCGGATCTCGGCAATTGCCCACTGCCAGAAGCCAAAGGCCTTTGTGTGGGGGTTATCGACACGGAAGATCTTCACACCAAGATTAATCCAGTAGAGAAATACCCCAAGCAGCGCCTGCCACAGCTCCTTCCAGTCGCTGCTTTCAAAGTTCAGTGGATAAATGTCCTGATACTTCTTGGGAGGGTTCTCGGCGTACTGCACACTGCCGTCGGGACGAATAACGAACCAGTCCGGATGCTCCTTTACCCACGGATGATCAGGCGAGCACTGGAATGCAATGTCGAGCGCAATCTCCATCTTGTGTTGCAGGGCTGCATCGACAAGGGCCTTGAAGTCGTCCTCGTCCCCAAGCTGTGGTTCAATGGCGGTATGGCCACCCTTAGGCGAACCAATTGCCCACGGTGATCCGGGGTCCTTCGCAGAGGGCGTCAGGCTGTTGTTTGGCCCTTTCCGAAAGGTGTTTCCAATAGGGTGTATAGGCGGGAGATACAGTACATCAAAGCCCAGTCCCGCGACATACGGCAGTCGCTTAATACAGTCGCGAAAGGTGCCATGTTTTCCAGGCTGCTCGGCGGTGGAGCGCGGAAACAGCTCGTACCACGCGCTGAAGCCTGCACGCTCGCGGTCGACCCATAACGGCAACACTCGTGCATAGGAGGTTTCGCGCGACCGGTCGGGATACTTCTCTATCAGCTCAAACAGGCTCTCAGAGAGCACCATGCCGAGCTTGTCAGGATACTCAAAGCCCGGAGAGCCCAACTTACGACCAAACTCGTTGAGCTTCGTGGCATCTTTGCCCTTGGCCCGCTCAGCGGTTGCAAGCACCAGATCGGCGGCAACCAGCAGCTCAATTGAGACATCCTGCTCGGCAGCGATCTTTTTTTCTAAACCGTTGCGCAGACCCGCGAAGTGGTCTACCCAGGCGTGCACCGTATACTCCCACGGGCCGATCTCATCAAGTGGGAAGGATGCGCGCCGAACATCGTTTCCAAGATCCTCCATCTCGACCTCGGTCCAGCGCCTGTCGCGAGTTCTACGATATGCCGCCATACAGCGTACGACGTCGTGACCGTCGCAGAATACATCGGCTTCAACTACAAAGTGATCTCCAACAACCCGTTTCGCCGCATAAGCCCCCGCGTCTATATCCGGCCGTACTGCAGAGACCACAACCCGAGAGGTTCCGTCGTTTGGTAGTTTCATTACATTAGAGTTAGCAAATTTCCGTGCTTCCGGCAAGTCGACACACGACATCACCCAAGAAACCGCAAACAGGGTCATAATGACACATTCGCCGCAGGTGGTACCGGAGCACCTGTATCGAAATGATCAAGTCCTGGTGCTGACGCTTAACGCACTCCCACGGCGCAATGCTTTGTAACTCGTTGCAATATATGAGTTTATACGAAATGCCTATAGCTGGCACAGAGTTTGCAATCTTGTTTGTAGATAGAACAAAACCCTTTTTAGGAAGGAGGTACAGTATGAACTTGGTACGACGACGTGGAAATCAGGTTAATAGGCCAACTCACGAGATTGATCGACTGCACGATGAGATTAACAAACTGTTCGACTTCGGCTGGAATCGAGACGCAACAGGGCTTTTCGACGGTGTAAGCGCGCCGTCCATGGATGTCGTTGAGAACGACGGTGAGTTCCTTGTGCGCTGTGATCTACCGGGCGTTAAAAAGGACGATGTCGACATCTCGATCTCCTCGAATGTGCTTACGATCAAAGGTGAGAAGCATGGCGATGAGGAAAAAGAGGACACCAAGTACTATCGCCGTGAATCCTGGAGTGGAAGCTTCCAGCGCAGCATTGCGCTGTCGGAGTCAGTCGATCCGGAGAAGGTTGAGGCCGAGCTCAAGGATGGTGTATTAAACATTCGCCTACCCAAGCGTGAAGAGCTCAAGCCAAAGCAAATCGATATCTCGGTCAAGTAAAACCTCTATCTCGCGGAACCAGGCCTACGGTCGCCCTGAGGGGCGACCTTTTTTCGGCTTAGATTTGGCTTAGATTCGGCTTAGATTCGGCTTAGATTTGACGCCCTCGCAGTCTCGGAGTACGCTATGGGTGGAAGTCGCTTTCATTCGGTGCAGCGTGGGGTAGCGCGCACACCATCACCATACGAACCGGGAGGAAACATGAGTTTCTCGGATACCACCGAATTGAGCAATGGAGTGAAACTGCCTTGGCTCGGACTTGGCGTTTACAAAGTCACCGACAATGCAGAGGATGTGATCAAGGCCGCTCTGGATATTGGATACCGGTGCATCGACACTGCCGCCTTCTATGGGAATGAGGTGGAGGTTGGCCGCGCAATCCGGGCATCCGGCATTCCTCGCGACGAGATCTTCGTCACCACGAAACTCTGGAACGACAACCAGGGGTACGAGCGCGCACTGGCGGCGTTTGAGAACAGCCGCGAGGCCTTGGGCCTTGAGGTAATAGACCTGTATCTTATTCACTGGCCGGTGGAAGAGCTCTACTGTGAAAGCTGGTTTGCACTCGAGAAGCTCTACAGGGACGGCAAGACCCGAGCCATTGGCGTCAGCAACTTCGCCGTTCCCCACCTTACCCGCGTACTCCGTGAGGGTGAACTCACACCGATGCTAAATCAAGTTGAGTTTCACCCCTTTGTGTATGACCCTGAACTGGTATCCTACTGCAATAACATGGGCATTCAGCTACAGGCCTACAGCCCACTCGCGCGGGCAAAGCGCCTGGACGACCCGGTACTGACCAAGATTGCCAGGAATCACAACAAGAAGCCGTCCCAGGTCATTCTGCGTTGGGATCTTGAACACGGGGTAGCAACCATTCCCAAAACGGTTAATCCCGAACGCATGCGTGAGAACGCCGGGATTTTTGATTTCCAGCTGAGTGCAGAGGAAGTCGCTGCCATTGACGGCCTTGCGTGCAACGAGCGCATTGGAGTAGATCCCCGGACCATGCCAGCCTAAGAGCCACTAGTGTCCGCGCGCTTACTTCTTAACCTTGTACTTTGAACGAATCTCGTCGAAAAGCCGGTCAAATACCGGATCGGCCGGGCTACGAATGCTGGTATCGTTCAAGAAGTCAGATCGCTCCTTGTCAAACCAGCGATACATACCGCGCATTCCCGCCCGTTTGTTTTCTGCCTTCCAACAAATTGTGGTGATCTCACGCAGCTCATCGCGGTTAAAGAACACGCGCGCACCTCGAGCCACAATGTGGAAAAAGCCCTGCTCATTCTGCTCCACATGCACGTCGCCAATGTCCTGGGCAACCGGCCCACCCTGTTGCTGGTACTGGCGCAAAGCCTGGCGTGCCTTTACTTTCCTTGCCTTAACAAGTAGCACCTCTGCCTGCTGCTTCAGAAAGACCAGAGAGGAGTCTTCAAGCTCCGGAAGAAGGGCGTTAATTTCGGACACCAGTTCGTCGCGTCTGCTGCGCGTACTCAGAGCAGTGGTCTGGGGCTGCGCTTGGGGCTGGGTCTTCGGCTGGGTCTTCGGCTGTGCGTGCGGCTGAGGCTTCGGCGCAGCCTCTTTTGCCAGGGCAGCCTTCGTCGCGGCCTTCGCCTTAGACGCGGGTGCCGCTTTCGGCGCAGGCTTTTTCTCCGGCGCGGGCTTCGCCTTCTCGGCAGCCGCCTTCGCCTTTGGTTCCGACTGCGGTTTTGCCTTTGAAGCCGCCTTCACCTTCGGTTCCGTTTTAGCCTTTGGCTTGGACGCCGCCGTCTTCCCCGTACTCTTTTTCTTTGTCTCATCAGCCATGGTGCATCTCCTCCGGGTTCTGTCCCGCGATAACCCAGGCCACCCTGGGCATCCCGGCCTATCTAT
>PXEI01000419.1 GCA_003564775.1 Spirochaetaceae bacterium | reverse complement strand
TGAACTTCTGTCCGTTTTGCTGCAGGAGGTAGCGCTCAATCTTTACACCATGCTCTTTCTTGAGCTTGAGGGCGGCCTCATCCATATCCAGCAGGGCCGGATCTATGGCCGGGCCGCAGAGGCCGCCGGGGCAGCACATGGGAGGGTCAAAAAGCTCGATCTTGGGACTATCTGAAGTACTCATACGTATGTCTCCTTATGTCTTGTTACCGTTGTTGCGTGGCAACCCGTTTGATTAGCTGTTGTAGCTCGTCCTCGGACACAAATCCGACAACACAGTGTTCATTTGCTCGTAACTGCAGGCGCATCTCAAGACGCTGGAAATCTGCCCCGTAGGGCTCGCCGACAAGCAGCTCTGCAAGCAGCCCCGAGAGCTTCTTGATAGAGGGGGTAGACTCCAGGCGATGATAGGCCCAGGTGCCGCGCTTCTGTGCGCTGACCAGGCCCGCTTGTTTGAGTGCCGAGAGATGCCGCGAGACCTGATACTGCGGCAACAGCAACGCGTCTACCAACTCGCAGACACACAGGGCTCGTTCCTGCACCATAAGAAGGTGCAGAATGCGGAGTCGCGTGTCGTCCGAAAGGGTGCGAAACAGGGTTGCTGCTGGTAGAGCAGTAGCGTCTTTGCTGTCTTCAGCGCCGTCTCTGTCGTTCTTTGTATGCGTCATGATACATGCAATATATGCGGTTAGGCGCATGTTGTCAAGCTATCGTTGGTGGCTTCCTGGCGGGGCTGCTGTGGCTGCTGAAGCACCGCCAGTTCGCTTGTAGGAGGCTAAGTGAACAGTAACCTACAGCATTCCAACAACGATATTGCCGTAAATCATGCCAGCTGCGGTTGAGAGTGTGACAACCAGTGCTACATAGGCGAGGGTCTTTTTTGCACCTAACTCACCGCCAATGACCAGAAGTGCTGGCAGCGAAAGTGACGGGCCTGCAAGAAGCAGCGCAAGCGCTGGGCCCTGATTCATTCCTGCCCCGAGCAAACCCTGCATGATCGGCACCTCGGTTAAGGTGGCAAAGTACATAAGCGCACCTGCTACAGATGCAAAAAGGTTGCTCCAGAGCGAGTTGGTGCCGACAAGGCCCGCAATCCACTCTTCAGGGATCAGTGCCATATGGCCTGGGCGTCCAAGCAGAAAACCCGCAACCAGAACGCCAGCGAACAGCAACGGCAGAATCTGCACCGCAAAGTCGCGTGTTGCGGAAACCCAGTCACGAATCTCGGTTGTGGTGAACCAGCGTACCAGACTGTAGGCAAGCACCGCGGCAAACACACCGGTTATTGCAAAGCGGAAACGGTACAGCATGTCCCACCAGACAATTTGTCCGTCGCCAGGTGCCCAGTTAAGAAACACCAGGATTCCCACCATCGCGGCCATGTAGATTACGGTACGGCTCAAGGGGCGCTCTTCATCCTCATTGCTTGCAAACATTGCGGCGTTGGTGGTGCGTTCACGATCCTCTTTCAAGAAAAGCAGGTGCATGACGAAACCAATCACGAAAGCGAACAACACAGCACCAACTGCTCGTGCGATACCCAGTTGGAGTCCGAGAACTTTGGCAGTCAGAATAATTGCAAGAATGTTGATTGCTGGCCCGGAGTACAAAAAGCTCACAGCCGGGCCCAGTCCGGCACCCTTCTTGTAAATGCCCTTGAACAAGGGGAGTACGGTGCAGGAACAAACGGCCAGGATCGTGCCAGAGACCGAGGCCACGCTGTAAGCTACAAGCTTGGGTGCATCCGGACCCAGATACTTGATGACCGATTGCTGATTCAGAAATACCGTTATTGCTCCGGCAATGAAAAAGGCCGGAATGAGACACAGAATGACATGCTCACGCGCGTAGTAGTTCAGCATGAGAAAGGACTCTTGCAGAGCCGAGCTCACGCGCGGTGCTTCCCAAGGAACAAAGAAGGCTACCAGAAATACGCCGAACATAATGGTCAGCAGTTTGTTTTTGGGTTCGCTCCAGATATCACGTAGTTTGCTCCGAAATCGTGCTCCAGCGCTGTTGCGTGCATTGCTGGTGCTCGCGTCGCTGTTGGCAGCTTCGGTTGTTGGTGTACTCATGTGTGAGCGCTCCTTATTCTGTGTATATATGGCAATATAGCCAAATAACAATTAATGCGCAAGGGGCTGTGTAGATTTTCTGCAGAATTCGTCTACCAGCGCCGGTGACAACATCGACCTGAGTTCTCCCTGCTTGAGAACCGTGCTGGCTTGACCATTGCTGCATTCTTGGCTAAATATACAGATATACATGGATAAACGAGACGAGTACGAAGCAAGATCCCGCGCAGAGATCCTCAAGTCTTTGGCACATCCGACGCGCATTTTTATTGTCGATTTGATTTATCGCAACGGAGCATACTGTGTCCAGGAGCTTACCGATCAGGTCGGTGCCGATGCCTCGACCATTTCACGACATCTCTCTGTGCTGAAGTCAGCTGGCATTCTTTCCGACAAGAAGGACGGCACCAAGGTGTACTATGACCTGGCCTGCCAGTGCCTTGATCAGTTCATGAGCGGTCTCCAAGGGGTGGTAAAGTCCAAGCGTAGTCGTGACCTTGAGATGCTGGGCCTTTCAGTAGATTCCAGAGCTCATGACTAGCTACACACTGAGTTGCCTCTCAAGCGGGCGTACCATGTCCGACTGCACAGATACAATCGTCTTGACCAATCCCCAAGCGGGAGAAGCTGCCTTTCTGCGGGCGATCTACGGGGAGACGCAACTGCGCGTTGGCCCGGACTGCGAGGGGATCTATCGTTTTGCTAGCTGGTTGCCGGTTAGCCGGTGGCTTGCGGGTTCTTCGGCACCGGTGACCTACAAAAGCACCGGGCTTGCGCCCGCGCTCGGCCTGAGCAACCTCTACATTACCTTTAGCGGTTACTGGCCGGAGCGTGGCGTGCAGATGCCCACCGGTACCTTTAAAGAGTGCGAGGCCTATGCGGTTTGTGCGCGGATGGCAGTCGGTTTTCCAGAGCGGCTGGTGGTGGCCTCGGCTGGCAACACGGCACGGGCCTTCATTCATGTCTGCTCGCAGAACCGAATTCCGCTTCTGGTAGTGGTGCCGGAGGCCAACCTTGACGCGGTCTGGAGCCCGGAACCTCCAGCTCCCGAGGTGCAGCTGATTGCAGCTGGCGGTGGGGCCGACTACTTTGACGCTATTCGCATTGCAGATGAGTTTGCCAGACGGCAGGGCTATGTAGCGGAGGGTGGCGCGCGCAACGTAGCGCGTCGTGACGGTATGGGTACCACGGTTCTTTCGGCAGCTACTACAATTGGACGCATTCCAGAGTACTACTTTCAGGCGGTGGGGAGCGGCACCGGGGCTATTGCGGCCTGGGAGGCGGCGCAGCGCCTTGAAGCCGACGGACGCTACGGGCCAAACCAGATGCGGCTGATGCTCTCGCAGAACGCACCGTTTCTGCTTCTGTACGACTCTTGGAAGCGCCGCTCCCGTGAACTCGTAGAGATCGACGATGAAACCGAACGTCGACACACCGACGAAATCTATGCCAAGGTGCTTTCAAACCGGCGTCCACCCTATGCCATTAAAGGTGGGCTCTATGACGCACTGCACGCAACCAACGGCGAGATGTATGCAGTGAGCAACGAGGCTGCAGTAGAGGCATCCGGACTATTTGAGCAGCATGAAGGGGCCGATATCTCAGAGGCAGCGGCTGTGGCGACGGCGAGTCTCGTTGCTGCGGTTCGTGATCAAGAACTGCCACGCGACGCCGTAATTGTGCTGAACATTACCGGTGGCGGTTTGCGGCGCTACAAGCAGGAACATGCTGTGTATCCAGTACAGCCCCGCCGCGTGATCATGCCGGGTGAGGAGATCTAATCAAAAACGCCAGTCCACAAAAAGAAGGTTGCGGATTCCGTCATCAAGATCGGCACGCCCAAGATAGTGGAGCTCGTAGCGTAACAGCAGCGTCTCGCTGGCGGTGTAGCCAACTCCACTAATGACTGCGTATGTGAGATCTGAGCCATCTGGCAATGCGATATCGTCGCCCAGCTCCACGCTCCCGCCAAGTTTGGCCGTTACCCGTGGTGTGATTGCGTAGTCGCCTTCTGCCCAAAAAGCATTGCTGAACTCTCCGTCATTATTGAGGCCCAGGTAGTAGGTGGCAGATAACCCAAAGCCACGCGCTAACTGAAGGCGCCCTCCTAGTGAGGGAATAATATAGGCCAGATCTTCATCCGGCTCGTAGCGGCCGCGAGCCCCGCCACCTAAACGAAAACGTACAGTTTCATAATGAAGCTGAAGGTCCCCCTCGTGCACCAGATCGCCGGTGTCGCGCATGCCTATGCCATATGTGGCAATACCATATACGCTGGGAGTGAAGAGAATAATTGGACCGGCATGCACCATAGTGAGCGAGCGAACGGAGTCGAAGAGTTTGTCGGTTTGATTGCGTGCTTTGAGCAGAAGCTGAAGCCGCTCCGGTGCGAGAGGGGCTATCAGCACGTTCTCTGCTTGCAGGGCATAACCGCCGTCAAAAAAGTTCTCTATGGAGAGGCTGGTGATGTTTCGATACTGCTGAGCTTCTGCGATTATGGGAGCACCAAGGGCGCCAAAGGCACCAATTACTATAACTGCACCAAAAACACGTACCCAAAATCCCGGTCGAGTTCTCATACATTATCTCCTTGTTGGAAGCCGCGTCGTATCATCACGCCCCAGCCTGATCTCTTCTGCAACACGCTGATATTAGCACGGATGCGTAACAGGTTAGTAAACTGCCGGTACCCAAAGTTTTCAACTGCTGCCAGAATCAATAGCTTGAGGCGGTCTCTCTGTCGGAACAAGGTTTGCTGTCGTTCTACCAGGTGAATAGACAGCATCGAGATGACCATACCAAGTACCACCGAGGCTGCGATAACCGCCACTGCGATTGAAATGGGAAGCACTCCGGTTGCCAATCC
>PXEI01000134.1 GCA_003564775.1 Spirochaetaceae bacterium | reverse complement strand
TGAGACCGACAGTCGGAACTTCAAACTCAAAGAAACCGATGGTCGAGTCGACTTTAAAGAGCTGAACCTGGTACAGAACGTTGCTGAGGGTCAGGTGTTGGCCAGAAAGGTACCGGCAGATGAGGGAACCGAGGGCAGCACCGTTACCGGTAAACTGCTGCCAGCAAAACCGGGTGCCGATGCGCGAATTGACATCGGTAAGAATGTAAGACTCTCCGAGGACGGCCGGACCGCCTATGCCGAGATTAACGGCCAAGTAGTTATGACCGGCACCAAGATAAACGTGGAACCTGTGTACGTTGTCAACGGCGACGTCAGTCTTAAGACCGGCAATATCATGTTTCTGGGCACGGTGCTTGTGAAGGGGAGTGTCGAGGACGGCTTTGACGTAAAGGCCTCTGGAAACATTGAGGTAATTGGGAGCGTAGGTAAGTGCAACCTGGATGCGGAAGGCGATATCATTGTACATCAGGGTGTGAATGGTAAGTCTGCAGCCCTGGTTCGCGCAGGCGGCTCCATTTGGTCCAAGTTTATCGAGAACGCCACTGCCGAGGCGGGTGATAGGGTTGTAGTTAGTGACGGCATTATCAATGCGCATGTAACCGCACAACGAAAGGTCATTTGTCGCGGCAAGCGGGCGAGTATTGTTGGTGGCGTGGTTCGGGCCGCCGAGGAAATTGACGCGAAGGCACTAGGCTCGGTTAGCGGAAACGAGACGATTCTTGAGGTCGGAGTTGATCCAAAGAGCAAGGAACGTCTTTCGGAACTTGAAGAAGAGAAAGCGGGGTTCGCCAAGCAGCTTGAAGAGGTTGTTTTGAACATGCAGACCATTGAGAAGCTGCATAAGGCACGCAAGAAACTTACGCAGGACAAGATTAAGGTCTATAACGAGCAGAAGCAGAAACGTGTAGCCATAACGGCGGACCTACGAAAGGTTCAGCGAGAGATTGACGAGATTCAAGGTTACCTTTCCGAACTCAAGACAAGCGGTAGGATTTCGGCCTCGGCGACGGTGTTCGCGGGGGTTAAGATCAATGTTCGTGATGCCACCCTCAATGTCAAGAATGAGTTCAAGGCGGTGACCTTCATTTGGGAGGCCGGTGTTGTCAAGGTGACCAAGTACGAGGAGTCGGACGAGGACATCACGATCAGCCGGAAAGGCTAATGTCTATACAACCCATTGACTTGCAAACTCTGTTTTCGCGTCTCGGCAATGTTGGTAAATCGCAGTCGGCTGAAAGCCAGGCTGCAGCTCAGCAGCAGGCTGTGGCTGGCAGTGAACTCGCGCGTCGCAGCGCCGAGCAAGAAAGCAGCGTAAGTGAAACGAGCACGCTCGAAGAAGGGCCGGACAAAGCGAATGAAGACGGCAAAGGGAGCGCGCAACAACATGGAACCGGTCGAGAGGAAAATGAAAAGGACGATGAAGACATTGATGTCTTCTCGGATCCCGACCTCGGAAAAGATATCGACCTTTCCGGATAGTTGCCCATGAGTACTTTTGTGGTCTTGGGGCTTAACCTCGTAGCTCTTGCTTTGGGTTTCCTCTTTATTTCCTCGCGCCTTGAACGCAGGGTAGGGAGCGAACAAGTAATCGATGAGATCAGGCGTGAAGTCGGCTCGCTCCTCGTCGAGCTCAACCAGACGACCGAGCAAAATATCGCTCTAATAGAGGAACGAATTGAACAGCTCAATGCAGCTCTCCAAAAGGCCGACCACCGAATAACGATGTTGGACCGGGAAAGCGAACGCAAACAAGAAGGTGGTGAACTCTATACCGACATCTTAAAGCGATCTGCCGAACGACGGCGGCGAGACAACGTAGTTCCGGCTGACGCAAAAACCGAATCAAGTACGGATCAAATTCTGGCGTTACATAGGAAAGGCATTGCGCCGAACATTATAGCAAATCGGGTCGGTTCCACCGTGGGTGAGATTGAACTGATAATATCGTTACATGATCGAAAGGAATTTTCATAATGGTGATCGGCATCGATCTTGGAACAACAAACTCGGCAGTCGCATACGTGGACGGAGACGAAGCTCGGATTATTCCCAATGATCGTGGCTCGCGACTTACACCGTCGGTAGTTTCCATCACGGAAAAAGGCGAGATTCTTGTTGGTGAATCCGCAAAGAATCAGGCGGTTGTTCATGCGGATCGAACCGTCTCGTCTGTCAAACGTCGCATGGGTGAAGCGACATACATCAACCTGGGCCCGCGTCAACTGCTCCCTGAAGAAGTATCAGCGGAGGTGCTCCGCAAGCTCAAGAGGGATGCCGAACGATATCTTGGTCTCGATGTCGCGCAGGCGGTTATAACCGTTCCCGCGAACTTTGGTGAAGCCCAACGAACAGCTACCATTGAGGCCGGTCGGCTCGCCGGACTGGAAGTTTTGCGAATACTCAACGAACCCACCGCTGCAGCATTAAGCTATGCCTGGAACCGTCCAGAAGCCGAACGACTTGTTGTGTATGATCTCGGAGGAGGAACCTTTGATGTGACCTGCCTCCAGAAAAATGAGACCGAGTACCTCGTCCGTTCGAGTTGCGGCGAGAACAAACTTGGCGGTTTGGATTTTGACGCTTTGTTGTGCGATCAACTGCTGAAACATTTTGAGAAGGAATACGGTTTTGTGGCATCAAGGGACGCGCTCGTGCTGCAGCAGATTTCGGAGATGGTCGAGCGAGCAAAGATTGAGCTTTCAAGCCGGGAGTCTGTAGTCATTGCATTGCCATTTATGGGTACTGGAGGACAGCCTCTGCACCTCACCTACGAGGCACATCGTGATCTATTTAACAAGCTGATAACACCACTGATCGAGCGTACTGTTGCGCTCACCTCTCAGGCAATAGAGGAGTCCGGGTTCTCCGCAGTGGATGCACTGGTGCTTGCCGGTGGTTCAAGCCGTATTCCCCTGGTGCATACGCGCCTTGGTGAGTTTCTTGGGCATAGGCCAAAGGGTGGGGTTAATCCTGACGAGGTGGTAGCGCTTGGGGCTGCGTTGTACGGCAACATGCTTGCTGAGGAACAACAGTCGAATGGAAACGGACAACGGCGGCTGCGCGATGTTACATCGTACACCTTGGGAGTCGAAATTGATAACGGCAAGGTTGTGCACGTAGTACGCCGAAATACGCCACTTCCGGTGGATGCGCGGCGGACTGTAACAACGCTTGCCGACATGCAGGAAAGTGTAGAGGTGCATGTGCTCCAGGGCGAAGGTGAAGATGTAGCGGCTAATCGATCACTTGGTCGCTTCATGTTGTCCGGAATAGCCCCCGCTCGTCGTGGCGCCGCGCGCATTGAGGTCTCATTTGCAATTGATGAGGATGGAATAGTACGCGTGGCAGCTGTCGATACCAAGTCAGGACGACGTGAACATGTCACGGTCCGGCCCATCAAAGATGAGCAGTACGGAGATGGGCGTGCCATTTCTCAGAGGGTTGAGTCTCTGGCGCGTCGTATCCGTGCCGATATCGAGGAGCTCTCGGTATCTCAAGATTTTTTTGATGATATAAAAGAGCTTTTGCAGTACTCGGACAAGGTTCTAAGCGCCAAAGATGAATCAGCGCTACGAGAGGCCGAGATTGCACTGGAGTCAATTGTTGAGGAGCTCATCGCGATTCGTGAAGATAGTGAGGATACCGATCGTGAACACGCGTGAGTGCTATCGAGTGTTGGGGGTGTCCATCAACTCCGGAGCAGGTGAGGTGCGCGCAGCCTACCGAAGCCTGCTGAAGAGCCTTCACCCGGATCTTGCTGGAAGCGAACAGGCTCGGGACAGACTAGAGCGAGTTATCACTGCCTACCGGACTCTGTGTTCTACGCGTCCCAATCTCGTGAGCTTTCCGGATAGTAGGCCGACACCAAGTGACAGATATGCCCCACCCCGTTCTTTTGATCTCTTTGAACTGGGAGCGCTCGTGCGTGATGCTGCGCGGCCTGATCGCCGGGCATTTGCCATACGATGTCTCGCCAACACCCGCAAGCGTGCGGCGTTAGGATTCATTAAGCAAGCCTTGTTCGATGAGTCCGACATAGTAGTTAAGGAGGCGGTTAAGGCACTGCGAGTCTTTCACGTGCACAGCTGCTCCGGTGAGCTGGCCGCGGTTTATCATCACGGTAGTGAAGATGTACGACGAGAGGTTCTTATAAGTGTAGAGCGGAGTAGCTCGATATCTCGCTTTGCTACAGTGCTTCGCCTTGGCATGCAGGATCAGAATCCTGAGCTCCGATCAAAAGCAACACGACTATTCACGCTTGCGAAACGCAGTCGTACCGCTGAGGCTATGGGTTCGCGGTCATGAGCTTACAACAGACCGAAGATTCGCAACTTGGCTCCTCTGGAAAAGGATTGTTCCGTCGCATGTTCTTTGAAGAAGGCCGCGGGATGCTGGATGACATTCGGCGTACAGTGGAGTCGCTGGACTCGGAGTACGACTCTGGCGAGATCAACAACGCGTTTCGTGCAGCACACTCGCTCAAGTCGGAGTCTTCATTTCTACGTTATGAACAGCTGGCTGTCAGGGCAAATGAGCTTGAGGACATGCTGGCGCGGCTGCGCCGAACAGGCACACGACCAAACGAGGATACGAGAAAGCGCCTGCGGGCGGCATACAGCGCCTTGGCCGAGGCTTTTGATCGGCTCAAGGCTGGCAAAGGTGGAGAAACTCCTGTTGGTTCGCCTGGTTCAGGTGTCCCAAATGCTCAGCCTGAACCTATCGCGCCGGAGGCAGTCGGGTTTTCGAGCGCACAGGTTGCCTCTCAGATTCAGGATGAGTGGACTGCTGACCCTGAGGGTGCGCTAAAACTCACTCCTGTGGAACTGCGCCTGGCCCGCGACGCCACCGTCCGAGGGGAGCAACTGTACCTTCTACAGTGCGAGTTGGGAAGTGCAGAACCCATGGTGTTTGCGCGATTGTATCTGGTTCTTTCCAATCTTG
>PXEI01000095.1 GCA_003564775.1 Spirochaetaceae bacterium | reverse complement strand
GTGGAACGCCTGGGTCTGCCGGTTGGGGAGAGGAGCCTGAGGAGAGCTGGGGCGAGATTAATACCGATATCGGTGGGCTGCATCTGGTTGGTCGTGTGGAGACAGAGGCCGGGAACTATCAGGAGTTCTACCGCAACATAGCCAGGGCCATACGCGGGACCGCGGCGGCCGCGGTTACTCCGGAGCAGATTCTCACCACGATACGAGTCATAGAAAAGGCCTTTCAAAGCTCGCAAGCACGGCGCACCGTAGGCCTGAACGAGTGAGCCCTGGCAAAAATGGCGCGAGATTTGGAGCGACAACTCGCGGGTGGTACTCTATAATGGAAGCATACGGATAGGAGGCGACCATGATTGTTCGCGTGATCAAGGTTCAGGTGAAGGCGGAGTCGGTACGCTCCTTTGAGTCCGAGACAACACTCAACCATGAAGCTTCACTCCGGGAACCGGGAATTCTCCGTTTTGATGTCCTGCGCGACGGGACACAAACCGGCGCCTACCTCCTGTACGAGGTCTACCGCGACCAGGAAGCGGTAGATGCACACAAGCTCACCAAACACTATGAACGCTGGAAAAACACTGTTGCCGAGTTCATGGCAGCACCCCGCGAAAGCACTGCGTATGAAGTGGTGGCTCCCATGAATCCAGAGGCGTGGCGGCCGGAGGGTGAGAGGTGACCTGAGAGTTGGGCTGGTGGCTTGACCAGTTCGGGACCCGCCAGCATTGAGGGCATTGATAGAGAGAAGGAGAAGAGAGATGAAAACGAGCGTTGTTCGTGCATGGTTACTCGTTCTGTTGTCGGCGGTTGTCATGGGCAGCTTATACGCAAGTCCAGACCGCCCTTCAACCTCCTTTACCGCCGACTATGTCGCGACCGAAGGTCGCAGGCAGGTGTCATCCGGCAGCTACGCGGTTTCCCCAACCGGTACCAGAATGGAGAACAGCCCTTCCGAGTCTGAACGGCACATCACAATCATCAACTATGCCAAGGGTGTGCTGTGGATGGTCATGGTGAACGAGGGGATGTACATGGAGCTGCCTCTGGACGAGGGTGACTGGGCGTCAGATATAGAAAACGTCACCGTGACCGGGTCTTCGTGCCCGGCAACCGCTACTGAATCCCGACTCGGTCAGGAAACGCTGAACGGGCGACGCGTAGCAAAAATTCGTTGCCAGGAACCGGATGGCGAGGTCATGACAATGTGGATTGATGAAAGACTCCAATGGCCTGTTCGCACCGAGTCAGATGGTACGGTTTTTGAGCTGAGCAACATCAACGAGACGCGGGTGCCGGACAGCCGTTTTGAGGTACCCGCCGGATACACCAAGTTTCAAATGCCAGGAATGCCAGGAATGCCGGGGGGTGTCCCAGGGGGAATGCCCGGTGGCATGCCTTCAATGCCGTCTTTCTAGAATGGTTAGGACTCTACCTCTACATTCAGCCACCGGCCGCGCAGATACCCTCCAATCATGAACGTGGCATGAAAAACCTGGTAGAGTCCAAAGGACAGCCAGGCCAGTGCCACTTGATCCGGAAACAACTGCCTGACGAGCAAGGTTGCCCCAAGAATGAACACCACGTTGGTCGAGAACTCGCTCAGGAGCACATACCTGCCGTAGCCGTTGCCCACAAACACCATCTCAAAGGCGTAGCCAAGCGCCTCCATGAAGTAGAACCCGGTGAAGAACAGAAGCCCCGTAGCAAGCACCGCCTGCGTTGCAGGGTCGTTGGTGAACAGCGCCGCTATGTAGCCACGGGCAAACACGGTACCGATTGCAACCGAGATTGCAATGCAGAACCCAACCAGCCCCAAGGTCGCCATGGTTTCTTGTGCCTCAAGCTTGTCATGACGCCCCAGCGCGTTGCCAACCAGAATTGACGCTGCCCGGGCAAAGCCTCCAATGATCGTCTTGTTCAGCCGCATGTACGCAAATATGCTGTGAGTTGCAGCCAGATAGATGGCGCCATAGCCCTCCACCAATGTCTGAAACACCAGAAAAATCATGAGTGCCAGAATGTTCTGAACACCCGGAGGCAAGGCAACGCGCACCATGTCCTTCTGCAGCTTGGCACTAAGCGCACGAAAGGTGAACAAGCTGTACTCGCGTCTATATCCCTGAGCAACCAACACTGCAGTTAAGTACAGCGCCGAGACCCCTGTGGAGATAGCGGTACCGAGGGCTGCACCCTGAATACCCATGGCCGGTAGACCAAGATTACCGAAAATGAGCACCCAGTTAAGCGCAATATTCAGAAGATTACTCAGAACACCTGCATACATCACCGGCCGTGTCCGGTTTATGGCACCCATAAACCCCTGGCCAATCATGAAGAAACCCATGGGAACCAGACTGAAGCGAATAATGGCCAGGTACTCCATGACCAGGCCCAGAATGTCCTCGGAACGCAACAGGAGCCCCAACACCGGGCGTGCCACAAAGCTCACCCCAAGTGCCAGCAGTCCGGCCATTACGCCAACCACTAGCCCGTTATCCAGCACCTCGCCTGTATGCGCTCTGTCCGGCTCCGAGTCTGCCTGCTGCCGACCGTATCTCCTGCTTGCCAGCGCCTGCACTCCCGCGGACAGGGGCCAGAGAAAGGTCATGAGAATCCAGGTTACCAGACCCGCAATACCAATTGCCGCCAGCTCCAGACTTCCGGTGCCGTAGTGCCCAAGCATGGCCGAGTCAGCTATCTGGTGAAGGTAGTGAGTAATCTGGGCGAACAACAACGGCGTTCCAAGTCTGAGTATGTGCGGAACCGCCGACGTTCTGGGAGAGATATTCATAAGGCGTGATTATCGCGTTACGGCAGCTGCATGACCATACCATTTGCGACGATATCGTCATGGAACCTCAGAAACTCCGCCTCTGACAACGGCTCCGAGAGAATGAAGCCCTGAAAACCAAGGCACCCCATGTCATACAGAATTTGCAAACTGTCGGAATCTTCTACGCCCTCTGCGATCAGGTCAAACCCCAGGTCTGCGGCCATGTTTACCAATGAGCGTACAATGACCCGGTCGTGTTTGTTGGTTCGTATGTGTTCAACAAACAGTCGGTCGACCTTGATCTCGTCCAAAGGAAAACGGTGAAGGTGACTCAGCGAGGAGTATCCGCTGCCAAAATCATCCACAGATACTCGGAGACCCAACGCCGCAAAACGTTCCAGAATTCGAGTAGTCGAGTTGATGTCTTCAAACAGACTCGTCTCGGTCAGTTCTACGGTGAGCCGGTTGGCGCCTGTTCCTGTTGAGGCAAGAACGCTCTCAAAGGTTTGGAGAATTGAGCTTGACCGGAACTGTCGGGGAGAGAGATTAACCGACAGCCCAATATCCCTGTGTCCGGTCTCTGCCCAGTCGTTCACCAAGCTGGCGCAGGCGTAGACCAGCCACTTCCCTAACGGTTCAATCAGCCCGGACTCCTCCGCAATTGGAATGAACTGCGTAGGTGAGACCAACCCCTTTGTTGGATGATTCCAGCGCATGAGGGCCTCGGCCTCCACCCGCGAGATCTGCAGTTTGCCATCATGAATTGAAGACACGAATAGTTTGGGCTGATACAAAAGACAAAACTGCTCACCAAGCTGATGCAAGGCGGGCGCCTCTATGGCCTTGAGTATGGAGTTTTGAAGTTCCATTCGTTCAACTACGGTTTCCCGAATTGAGGGCTGAAAAAGCACAAAGGGCTTACGCCGGTCTTTGGCGGCACTCACCGCCAAGTCAGCGTGATGCAACAACTCCGACCGAGTTCGTCCATGGTCTGGATAGTACGATGCCCCGGAGGTTACAGGAACCGACACAGAAAAGCCGGTGAATCCATGCGGCGCAGCAAGCGAGGCATGGAGGCTCTGGAGAAAGCTCTTGAGAGCACTCCCCTTTTTCTCCGGGAGCAGCAGGACAAACTCATCCTCCCGCGTATGAAAAACTCGGTCTCGATCGGTTAACAGCGCCGCAATGCGGCAACCAGTTTGGTAGAGAATCCATTCGCTAATGCTCGCTCGGAGGGTCTTGCGAACCATACTGTAGGTCGGCCCGAGCTGGAGGATAAGCACCGTAAAGCCCTGCAGCTTGTTGTCACTGCCGTCCGGCAATCGGCTGAACTGTTCTAAAAACTCTTCTATTTCCAGTTCCAGCCGAAAGTGGGTAGGAAGCCCTGACTGGGGTTGGAAGGACAGTTTTTGCTCAAGCTGCGCTAACCGTTGCTGAACTGCCGCCAACTCCGACCGGAGCCTGGAGTTTTCGGTGCTGAGGTCACTGCTCTCGGATTGCAGATGTAGGGTTTCATGTGCAGTATCGATCGCTTCACTCCCGGAGTCATGACTGGCGTTTCAGACGTTCTCATTTAGTATCGGCAGGAGCACCAAAAAACCCGGAATGCAATACGCTACAGATTGAGAAAAATGCTGCGCAAGCGGCAGCGGCGCGCCGCGCAGCAAGGCCCGGACGACAGCTATCCCGGCCAGCTCGGCCAGCTCGGCCAGCTCGGCCCGGAGGACAGCACGTTGCCTTTTGAGCTGATCGGCACTACTCTAAAACAAAAGGACGCATGGAACGTAGCGAACCAAGGAGCTTCACGTGCCAAGATCATTTACTCCGGGCCGGTGGGCCCTTATTACAGGCGCCTCCAGCGGCTTTGGCCGCGACTTTGCAACACTCCTCGCCGAGCAGCGGGTAAACCTGATACTCACCGCCCGCCGCACTGAACCTATGGAGGCAGATGCCGAGCGCCTCATGGAGCAGTACGGCATTCAGGTGCAGGTGCTTCCGGCCGATCTCTCGCGCGCCGAGGCCCGCGAGGATCTCTTCCGCGCCATTGCCGGTTTGGGGATTCAGGTCGATATACTCATTAACAACGCGGGCTTTGGTGTGTTTGGGCCCTACGTAGATACCGAGTGGTCTCGACTTGATCAAATGCTTCAGCTCGATGTAGTAGCTCTGAGCCACCTAAGCTCTCTGGTGCT
>PXEI01000349.1 GCA_003564775.1 Spirochaetaceae bacterium | reverse complement strand
TTACGCTTCGACAGCTCACGCGTGCATACCTTGCTCGGTGAAAACGGGGCGGGTAAGTCAACTCTCATGCATGTCATGTACGGCATGTATGCACCGGACGAGGGTCAGATTCTGGTCAACGGTCAGCCGGTCAACTTCCGTTCTCCCAAGGACGCCGCGGCGCACGGTATCGGCATGGTGCATCAGCACTTCATGCTGGTACCGTCGCTCTCGGTACTGGAAAATATTGTACTAAACTACCCCTCGCCACGGTGGCCATTGCTAGATCTGGCCGCTGCACGCGAGCGGGTGGTTGCCATGTCCAACGAGTATGGGTTTGGAATAGACCCGGACGCCAAGGTCTGGCAGCTTTCGGTTGGCGAGCAACAGCGGGTCGAGATCCTGCGAATTCTGTTCCGTGATGCTTCCTACATCATTCTAGATGAACCCACCGCCGTTCTCACCCCCTTAGAGGTTAAGGAGTTCATGGGCGTGCTACGGCGCCTTGTTGCCGATGGCCATGGAATTGTTTTCATCACCCACAAGCTGAATGAAGCCTTGGAGATTAGCGACAAAATTACGGTGTTGCGGAGCGGCAAGGTGGTAGGAGAGACGGTTCCATGTGACACCGACAAGAACCAGTTGGCCGGACTCATGGTAGGGCGTGAAGTTGTTCCCACCTGGCAGAAACGGGGAGCCGCCGGAGAGAATGTTGTGCTTTCGGTACGGAATCTGAATGCCCGTAACAACAAGGGTCTTCAGGCCCTGAAGGATGTGAGCTTTGATCTGAACAACGGCGAGGTGTTGGCGGTAGCTGGCGTGTCGGGTAACGGACAGAAGGAGCTAGCCGAGGTTATTGCCGGGCTGCGTCGGGTAGACAGTGGAGAGATCCTCCTTGGCGGAACAAACCTTGCCGGGTTAGATGTCAAGCAGCGCATTGACTCCGGTCTGGCCTTCATACCGGAAGAGCGCATGACCATGGGTGTCGTAAAGGAGTTCTCACTTATTGAGAACGTCATTCTGAAGTCACACGGCACTCCGGAGTACGCCGCCGGGATATTTCTGCGGGCCAGGAAGATTCGTGACAGCGCTGAGCAAGCAATTAAGGACTTTGATGTCCGTACTCCATCGGCAGATGTAGCCGCAGCAACCCTGTCCGGTGGAAACATCCAGAAGGTAATTCTGGCACGAGAGCTTTCTTCCAATCCTAAGTTGCTTGTAGCGGCCCAGCCCACCCGTGGGGTGGATATTGGTGCCTCGGAGTACATCCACAAAAGAATTGTACAAATCAGGAACGAGGGTGTTCCTGTACTGCTTATCTCGGAAGACCTGGACGAGATTATCTCACTTGCTGACCGCGTCCTGGTTCTGTACGAAGGTCAGGTACAGGGTATTGTCCCGCCCAGCACCCCGGTGGAGGAGATTGGACTCATGATGACCGGGGGAAACACCCACTACGTCGTTGACGGTTGCGAGGACTCTGAAACGCCCCCCGTCACTCCGTAAACCCTCCGCGCTCCAAAACGCCACCTGTCACACCGTGGAACCGCCGCGTACCAGTCGTTTACCGGCCTGTAGGCTCTATTACTCCAAGCTCAGTGCCTACCTCGGTAAAGGCGGCTACTGCGTGGTCCAGCTGGTCGTGGGTGTGGGCAGCCGAGAGTTGAACGCGGATTCGCGCTTTGCCCTTGGGTACTACCGGGTAGGCAAACCCTATGACATAAATGCCCTGCTCAAGCAACATCTCCGCGGCCTGCAGGGCCAGTTTCTCGTCGTACAGCATAACCGGGACAATGGCGCTTGCGTTGTCGGGGATCTTGAATCCGGCGGCGGTCATTCGCTCCTTGAAGTACGTGGCATTCTCACGCAGGCGGTCAATGTGCTTGCTCGAGCCGCTGAGAAGCTCAATCGCCTTGAGGGTACCACCCACGACGGCCGGCGCGAGCGTGTTGGAAAACAGGTAGGGCCGCGACCGCTGCCGCAGCAACGCAACAATCTCGCGCCGCCCTGAGACACACCCCCCGGAGGCACCGCCAAGCGCCTTGCCAAAGGTGGTGGTGATAATGTCCACTCGGCCTTCCAAACCAAAGTGCTCGGCGGTGCCCCGCCCGGTTGCCCCAAGCACACCGGTAGCATGGCACTCATCTACCATTACCAAGGCGTTGTACCGTTCGGCAAGCTGGCAGATCTCCGGCAACCTGGCAATGTCCCCGTCCATAGAGAACACCCCGTCGGTGCAAATAAGGCGGTAGCGGGCATCGGCCGCCTCGTTCAAACATCGCTCTAAGTCCTCCATGTCCGAGTGCTCATAGCGGAAACGAGTAGCCTTGCAGAGCCTGACTCCATCAATAATAGAGGCATGGTTGAGTGCGTCAGAGATAATGGCGTCCTCGGCGCCAAGGAGCGGCTCAAATACCCCGCCATTGGCATCAAAACAGGCAGCGTAGAGAATAGTGTCGTCGGTACCCAGAAACTCAGAGACCTGCGCCTCAAGTTCCTTGTGAATATCCTGAGTCCCGCAGATGAACCGCACCGAGGACAGTCCATAGCCCCGCGCGCGCATCGTCTCGGCGGCGGCTTGAATAATCTCGGTACTGTCGCCCAGGCCAAGATAGTTGTTGGCGCAGAAGTTTATGCTGGTGACCTCGCTGCCGTCTGTGGTGCGGGTGCGGATCTTGGCGCCCTGAGGCGTGGAAAGCACGCGTTCCTTCTTCATGAGTCCCTGTGACTCAATCTCTTCCAACGTGGTTTTCAGGTCATCCTTCATCTCTTGTGAAAACATTCTCACACTCCTCGCTGGCTCAGTACCTTGAGCATATCCGCAGTCATGGAACCCAGGTCGTATTCCGGGTTCCAACCCCATTCTACCCGTGCCGCGTAGTCCTCCAGAGCGTTCGGCCAGGAGTTGGCCAATGCCTGGCGCACCGGGTCTACACTGTACTGTATCTCAAACTCCGGGATATGGGCACGGATATAGGCTGCCTGCTCCTCGGGTGAGAAGCTCATGGCGGTTACATTGAATGCATTTCGATGTCGCAGCCGGGCCGGGTCGGCCTCCATAAGGTCAATGGCCGCCTTTATCGCGTCCGGCATGTAGACCATATCCAGGTGGGTGTCGCCCTTTAAGAAGCAGGTGTAGCGTTTTTTGCGGACTGCCTCGTAGTAGATCTCTACCGCGTAGTCGGTGGTACCGCCACCAGGCATAGTAACGTTAGAGATAATTCCCGGGTAACGCACACCCCGGGTGTCCACCCCGTACTTGGTGTGGTAGTAGTTGCACAGAAGTTCCCCAGCAACCTTGGTGACTCCGTACATCGATGTCGGCTGCTGAATAGTGTTCTGGGGTGTGTAGTCTTTGGGGGCAGTGGGGCCAAACGCCGCTATCGAGCTTGGTGTGAAAACCGAGCAGTCGTTCTCGCGGGCAACTTCCAGCACGTTTTGGAGACCGTTCATGTTGATATCCCAGGCCTCCTGCGGGCGCGCCTCGGCAGTGGCCGAAAGGAGTGCGGCAAGGTGGTATATTCGGCGAATCTTGTGGCGCTTGACGATATCAAACAGCTCCTGGCCGTTTCGGCAGTCGAGTTGATAAAAAGGTCCTTCCTGTACCAACGGACTTTCCGGGTCCGTGCGGATGTCGGTGCTTACTACCGCGTTTTCTCCGTACAGGTTTTTGAGCGTTACCGAGAGCTCACTTCCGACCTGTCCAAGCGCTCCGGTTACCAGCGTGTTCATGGCTGCCTCTCTTCTTTTACTCGGTGCCGGGCATCTTGACGGATTGCCGAAACACCATTATACTAAACTGAAAGTTCATTATATTATACTTAATGATGTTGTCAAGCACGAGATTGTAGCGAGCATAGGTACCAGCATTGACCAGTGAGCAGCATTAAGTACATGGAGAATCCGGGTATGAGCAGCAACCAACCTCCCGCAATTGGTGAAAAAATTAAGGCTATTCGTAAGGAACGGCAACTCACGCTCGACACACTTTCGGAGCGGAGCGGGGTTTCCAAGGGAATGCTGTCGCAGATCGAGTCAGAGAAGGTGAACCCCACCGTTGCTACGGTCTGGAAAATTTCTCGTGGTCTGGGGGTAGAGCTTGATGCGCTCCTTAAGGGCCGCCACGAGGTTGCCCGGGTATTTGATGTGCTGCATAACTCAGACGTCGTGGTGCTCGATACCGAGGAAGACGGTACTCACCTGGAGGTGCTGTCGCCACTCTCGCTGGCCGAGGATCTAGAGGTGTACATGCTGACGCTTGATAAAGGCGGGGCCCTGCGTTCCCAGGCCCATGCCCCACGCAGTGAGGAGTGCCTCACCGTGCTCAGCGGCAAGGTGAGGGTACGGGCCGGGGCTCACAGCTCCGAGTTAGGGCCGGGTGACTTCATTCGCTACAACTGCGATGTTGCGCATGATATTGAGAACCTTAGCGACGGCCCGGCCAAGTTGCACTTAATTGTGCGTTTTGCCAAGGTAAACTGGGCCTAACGAGTCAGGTTACGATGTACGTAGCGGTGCGGCCGGTCGGCCGCGCTGCCAAGCTGCTTACGGCGGTGCTCTTCGTACTCGCTCCATGTTCCGTCGTACCACACAACGCCGTCGTCCTCAAAGGCCAACAGGTGCGTGACAATTCGGTCCAGGAACCAGCGGTCATGGCTGACCACCAGCGCCGACCCGGCAAACTCTTCCACCGCGTCCTCAAGTGCACGCAGCGTGTTCACGTCCAGGTCGTTGGTCGGCTCATCCAGCAACATGAGGTTGCCGCCTTCCTTAATCATCATGGCCAGGTTCAGCCGGTTTCGTTCACCACCCGAGAGCACCCCAACCTTCTTCTGCTGGTCTGCCCCGGCAAAGTTAAACCATGCGCAGTAGGCGCGTGAGTTTACCTCGCGCACACCTCCCAGCTTAATGAGATCCTGCCCGTTTGAGAGTTGCTCCCATACCGAGTTATCCGGATTCAGCGACTCGCGCATCTGGTCGGCATAG
>PXEI01000376.1 GCA_003564775.1 Spirochaetaceae bacterium | reverse complement strand
GCAGGGTCAGTGCGTGGGACTCGGTCGTGCCGCTAAACGCCGTATGCAGTCTAAGTCCTGGAACAGTTCCTGCTCGCAACGATCGCCTAAAGAAATTCTCCGGTGCCGGAAAGCTGAATGACTCCCCGGCCGACCGAAACACGGCACCGGTGGTCTCCGGATCATATCGGTACGCATCTATTGCGACCGGTCGGTAGGCAACCTCAAAACCAAGAAAAAAGAGTTCAGGTCTAAGTGCCAGCCGCTCCATTCGCACCCCAAAAGCATTTCCGGGAAGCTCAACGACATCGAACCCTTCCTTATCAATGAGCAGCTCAAGACGCTGTCGCTCGGGACTCACCGAGAGGACACGAATAGAGAAAAGCTGGCTGGGTTCCGAAACAGGCGTCCACGGTCGTAGTGCTGCGGTCAAGAGAGAAAAAGCGGCAATAGATACCAGGATCAACGGAACGCCCACAGCTCGCGGGAACCGGGCTGCAGAAAAGGCTATCACAAGCACAACTCCTGCAAATGGTAGCAGCCCCGGGTCCAGAAGTCTGGAGCGATCACTGAGAAATACCAGTGCTGGTGCACACATGACAAGAAAGGTCAGCAGCAGATAGATCCGCGTCCAGAGCCGCGACACGGCCCATCGTCCCTTTTTTCTGCGAGCTGTCAGGCGTGTAAGGTCCGCAACCACAGACCCAAACAGCACCGCTGCAAGTCCTACCCAGCTATAGGGAGTTGCAACAAGAAACTCAGGATAGCTCATAGATCGGTGTGTATTTGGCCTCAAGATAGTTGAGGAAAGGCTCGGCCTGAAGCGGGCTCCCCGTCAGCTGAGAGCACAGTTCCTGCGGAGACAAGCTGCGGCCCGTTGCATGAATGTTCCTTCGCAGCCAGTCCAGAACAGCGGCGAAATCACCCCGTTCTACTAGAGTATCGAGTGAACCAAGTTCTTGTTGCATTGCCTCGGTAAAACACGCCGAGTAGAGATTGCCCAAGGCATATGTCGGGAAGTAGCCGAAAGCCCCCATGGACCAGTGTATGTCCTGTAGCACACCCTCGGCATCGTTGGACGGCTCAACCCCGAGCAAGCGCTTTGATGATGCGTTCCAGGCATCCGGCAACTCGGACACTGCCAGGTCGCCCTCAATCAAAGCCTTTTCCAACTCAAACCGTAGAATGACGTGGAGGCCATAGGTTACTTCGTCGGCCTCTACCCGAATGAGCGAAGGTTGCACCACATTGATGGCACGGTAGAAATCTTCCAGGGGAAAACCCGCAAGTTGAGCGGGGAAACAGCGTTGAAGCTCGGGATAGAACTGCTTCCAGAAAGCAAGGCTACGCCCAACGATATTCTCCCAGAATCGGGACTGCGACTCGTGAATTCCCAGTGACGCCCCTTCTGCAAGACTGCTACCGCGGATACCCTCGCCAAAGCCAAGCTCATACAGCGCGTGGCCAGCTTCGTGTATGGTCCCAAAAATGCCACTTGGAAGAAAGCGCGAGTTATAGCGCGTAGTTATTCGTACATCGTCCGCGCCAAGGGCTGTACTGAAGGGATGGGTAGAGATATCCAGTCGCCCGCGTTCAAACTCAAAACCAACAGCCTTCAGTACCCGACGGCCAAAACGTTCCTGTGCCTCAACAGGATAGTCCCGATATAGGATCTCGCTGTTCACCGGGCGACCGGATTCCGCAATGCGCCTGGTCAGGTCCGTCAACCGAGGCTGGAGCTCGTCAAAGACCGCTTGTACCTCGGAGGTGCTGGTAAAGGGCTCATACTCGTCCAACAGTGCGTCGTAGGGGCTGCCTTCCCACCCAACTGCATCGGCATACTCGCGGCGCAAGCTGAGGAGGCGCTCAAGCGCGGGGCGAAAGGCGGCAAAATGAGCTTCCTCTCGCGCGCGCCGCCAGGCAGATTGCGCGGAACTTGAGGTACGGGCCAGCTCCTCAACAAGGCGCGTAGGAACTCGCACAGCTCGCCTGTGTGCCCGCAGCAGCTCCCGAAGCAGCGCTTCGTCCAGGTTTCCGGGGCTGCTGACATCATTGTTTGCGTTCGCTTGTTCAAGCAACTCCCCCAGCGCGGGCGAGGATAGTTCTTCGTGCGCAAGACTCTCAAGTAGAGCGATCTGTTCCGAACGTCCTGTATCGCCAGCTCCGGGCATGTAGGTTTCCTGATCCCAATGCAGAAGTGCAGCGGAATGGCGCAGCAAAACCATTCGCCGATCATGTTCGCGAATGTGGTCCAACAGGGGGTGTGCGCTACCGTCTGGTGCCATTGTTTCTCCTAGTCAGGTCTCAAGGCTAAGCGGGGTCAAGACTCAGCGTACGCGAACTGTTTTCCTCAGCGACGCGTTCTGCAAACGCGGCTGCGGTCATGAGCGGTAGTTGCGCACCACCACGCACCCGCACTGCGACACCTTCGCTCTCCATTTCCTTTTCACCCACAATGGCTACGTAGGGAACCTTAGCGGTACCGGCGTTGCGAATTTTTGCGTTCATGCGCGCATCACTCAGATCAACCTCGACGCGGCACCCTTTGTCGCGCAGCTCGGTTGCTACCTTCTGCGCATACTCAAAAAAGGCCGGGGCAACCGGAACCACGACAACCTGTACCGGCGCAAGCCACACCGGAAACGCGCCGCCAAAATGTTCTATCAGCACACCAAAGAAGCGTTCGATACTACCTAACAGCGCTCGGTGCACCATGTAAGGACGCTTCTCCTTGCCGTCATCATCAACAAAACTCATGTCGAATCGTTCCGGAAGGTTGAAGTCAAACTGAATAGTTGACATCTGCCATTCGCGCCCAAGGGCGTCCTTAATTTTCAGGTCGATCTTGGGGCCGTAGAAGGCACCACCGCCCTCGTCCATCTCATAACTCAGCCCCTCAGCTTCTATAGCCTTTCTGAGAGACTCCGCTGCCTTACTCCAACTCTCGTCGTCGCCGACACTCTTCTCCGGCCGGGTCGCAAGGTAGGCTTTAATGTCTTTGAAGCCGAAATCGCGCCACACCTGCAGGCTGAAACGTAAGACCGTAAGGATTTCGTCCTCCACCTGGTCAGGAGTACAGAAAATATGAGCATCGTCCTGAGTGAAGCCGCGCACCCGTAGCAGGCCATGCAACACACCGGAACGCTCATAGCGGTACACCGTACCAAGCTCGGCCCAACGCAGCGGCAGATCACGGTAGCTTCGCGTCTGGGTCTTGTAAATCATGATGTGAAAGGGACAGTTCATGGGCTTGGCGTAGTACTCGGCGTTGTCTATCTCCATGGGGGCATACATGTTCTCTTTGTAAAAATCAAGGTGACCCGATTTCTCCCACAGCCAGCTTTTTCCAACGTGGGGCGTATACAGCATGTCGTAGCCCGAACTCAGATGTGCGTCTCGCCAGTAGTCCTCCACGGCCAGACGAATTCGGGAACCTTTCGGATGCCAGTAGATAAGTCCAGGCCCTGCTTCCTCATGGGTGGAAAAGAGGTCCAACTCACGCCCAACCTTCCGGTGGTCACGCTTCTCCACCTCGGCAAGGTGATCCAGGTGGGCGCGCAACTCCTTGGGAGTCTTCCAGGCGGTTCCGTAGATTCGCTGCAGCATAGGCTGCTTCTCGTCGCCCCGCCAGTACGCGCCAGCAACCGAAAGCAGCTTAAAGGCCTTGGCCGAGAGTTGTTTGGTGCTCTCAACATGTGGGCCGCGGCAGAGATCGGTAAACTCGCCCTGGGTATACAACGAGACTTCATCGCCCTCAGGAATCGTATCAACAAGTTCTACCTTAAAGGGCTGGCTTGCAAACAGTTGCTTTGCCTCGTCACGGCTTACTACCTGACGTTCAAAACTGAAGTCACCGGAAATAATCTCCCGCATGTGCTCCTCTATCACCTCGAGATCCTCGGGCGTGAGGCTGCGCGGGAGACGGAAATCGTAATAGAAGCCATTCTCAATCGGAGGCCCAATTGCAAACTCAGCATCCGGAAAAACGCGCAGCACCGCCTCGGCCATGACATGCGCGGTAGAATGGCGAATGCGATAGAGTTCTTCTTCGCGGTCGGTTTGTGGACGTGAATCGGTGGTTGCCATGCGTTCCTCCAGGGAAGTTCGTGTGTCGATGTGTACTCGCCAAAGCACCGTCACGCTGAGAGTAGTGAGCAGGGGGGCGCCTTGTCAAGCTCGGGCCTGATTATTGGCTCAAGAGTCGGATATAAGGAGCACCAATGAACGTCCGGAACAGCGATAGCGGCCAGGACTCGTGAGGGCTGCGGCTTCTTCTTCAGGCAGAAAGTCCTGCGGAAAAGGCAAAGATGTGTCTATTACTCGCTTCCAGCGCCCTTTGCGACGCGCTGGAGCAAGCGCAAACTCAATCTCCGCTCGGTTGGCGTTGATCATTAAGTAGAAGTCGTTGTCGTCGGTATGGGCGCCGGTCTCGATCCGGCTGCCGTCCATCCGTGCTCCCAGTCTACCCGCCGACTGCGTCCAGTTCACGGGACGGCCGAACGGGTCAAACCATGCAATATCAGGATAGTCGTTGAGGTCTCGGTCCTCGCCGGTATAAAAGTCCGAGCGTCGCAGGGCAGGATGGCGCCCCCGAAACTGGATAACATGTCGTGTGAAGACAAACAGTTCTTGGTATGACTCTATCAAATCGTAGTCAAGCCAGCTGATCTCGTTGTTCTGGCAGTACGCGTTGTTGTTTCCCTTCTGCGTCCGGGCAAACTCGTCACCGGCGGTGATCATTGGGGTGCCTATCGCAAGAAGCAGGGTTGCCATGAGGTTCTTCATATGGCGAACACGCCCCTGCTCCACCCCATAGTTCTCACTCTCGCCCTCTATGCCAAAATTGTAACTCAGGTTGCGATCATGACCGTCGCGGTTGTCTTCACCGTTCATTCGATTGTGTTTCCGGTTGTAACTCACAACATCGTGCAGCGTAAAACCATCGTGGGAGGTTACAAAGTTGATACTGTGAAAGGGCTTGCGGTCGTTACG
>PXEI01000055.1 GCA_003564775.1 Spirochaetaceae bacterium | reverse complement strand
CCCTCGATAATCTTCATGGCTACCGGGGTGTTCTTCTCTATGAGTTGCCCGTAGTTGTCACGATGTACCGAGATAAGCTCGACATCTGTAAGGGCCTGTGCGGTCTCAATGTGGCTGTGAGCCGACATAGTCGCAACAACGCCAAAAAAGTCGCCGGGTCCGAGGGTGTTGCCACCCTCTTCTTCAACGACCTCCACCTCTTTGCTCACTCGCACCTTTCCGGAACGGATGATATAGAAGTGGTCGGCGTTCTGTTTGCCCTCGACGATGATATATGCGCCCTTGTTGAAACGCACCATCGTCAGTTGTAAAGAAGTGGTCATACTAACTTCCGCCGGCTCCTTCGGTAGCCTCAGTATACGAACCGCTGGAGCTATTTGTCAATCTTCGGGCAACCCGATAGCAGTATTAGCTGTACAGCGGAAACTCACGACACAGTTCCAGGACGTCGTTCTTCACACGTTGAATGGCGTCGTCGGCCCCCTTACTCTTGAGCGCATCAAGAATGAGTCGACCAATAACCTCCATCTCATTCACCCCCATGCCACGGGTAGTCATTGCAGGCGTACCTATGCGTATACCAGACGTGACAAGCGGGCTCTGTTGGTCAAATGGAATCCCATTCTTGTTCACAGTTATGTTCGCTTCATCGAGCATAATCTCGGCTTCTTTGCCGGTCAATCCGAAGGGCGTTACATCCACCAACATAAGATGATTATCGGTACCTCCTGACACAACTCGAGCCCCGCCGTTACCTAAAACGCTCGCAAGCCGCGACGCATTCTTCACGACACTTCGTTGATACTCGGTGAAACTCGGTTGGAGAGCCTCATGGAACGCAATGGCCTTAGCCGCAATAATATGCATGAGAGGTCCACCCTGAATTCCCGGCATAACCATAGAGTCCACCAGCTCGGAGTGCATCTTGGTGCGACCAGATTTGGGTGCGGTAGCTCCAAAATCGTTCTCACGGTCCTTACCGATAAGAATAAGTCCTCCGCGGGGTCCACGTAAGGTCTTGTGCGTGGTACTGGTAACGAAATCCGAGTACTCAACAGGACTCGGGTGTATTCCGGTGGCAACCAGTCCCGCTATGTGCGCCATATCGGTCATGAGAAGCGCGCCAACACTGTCGGCGACCTCTCTAAATCGTTGAAAGTCAATAACACGCGGGTAGGCAGACGCACCAGCGATAATGAGACGAGGTTTCGCGCTTTTCGCAACCGCTGCGAGTTCATCATAGTCTATGGTTTCGGTCTTTTTTGAGACACCGTAACTCACTACATTAAACAACTTTCCGGAGAAATTGACATTCGCACCATGGGTCAGGTGTCCACCGTGCGCAAGATTCATTCCAAGAATAGTGTCGCCAGGTCTAAGAACGGTGTGATATACCGCCATATTGGCACTGCTACCGGAGTGTGGCTGCACATTGGCATACTCACAAGCAAAAAGCCTTTTGGCGCGATCGCGAGCCAGGTCCTCGGCTTGATCTA
Organism: Spirochaetaceae bacterium; assembly: GCA_003564775.1. GTDB lineage: Bacteria > Spirochaetota > Spirochaetia > DSM-27196 > SLAA01 > SLAA01. The sequence goes on along the minus strand of PXEI01000055.1, from coordinate 18,460 downwards.
CGTACTCACAGCCACCATAGTAGCGCTTGCCTGGATACCCCTCGGCGTATTTATTGGTGAGACAACTCCCGGCCGCCGCGAGAACTGCGGGACTGGCAAAGTTCTCCGAAGCTATCAACTCAAGTTTTTCGTGCTGACGCGTGCGTTCACGCTCAATTACATCTGCGATCTCGGGATCCGCTGATCGAATACTGTCCACGAAGGACCTCCTTTGTAGCTACTGCGGGGACCCCGCTCGGAACTAATCGAACGGAGCTGAACAAACGAAGCATAGGATAGAAAATGCGGAATAACCTGTCAAGGAAGGCAGGAGGGAGATTCAGGGCTCCTATCTACCCAACTCGACCGTCGGCCGCCGAAGAATATACCCGGTTACGTTACCTACCCGCTCCTCCAGTACCGTCTGGAGCGCATACAACTGGCTCGCACCAACCGGTTCCAGACGTGAATCTGGCCGTCGTGGCCGCCGAGCTACTACACCGTTGGAGAAGGCTACACGCCGACCGTCAAGGTTTCCAAAGTAGAACTCGGTTGCGCTTCGGTCGCCAGCGGCCTCAAGACTAAAGCCCTCCGGTAGATATCCATCGGCCAACGCAGGATCAACTGGAACCCAGCCAAAATCTTGAAGATAGTACTCCACCCAGAAATGCCGGGTTGCGTTGCCGTCATCCAGTATCAAAAACCCTGCAATCATGCGGGCAGGAACCTCGGAAGCTCGCAACATAGCCGTATACAATGCGGCATAATCAAAAGCGTCTCCAGTGCGTTGCTCCCAAGCCGCTATCGCATCGTCTGCGGATGCACCGCCCTGTGTACCATCATAACTCATGCGGTTCCGTAACGCGGTCAAAAGCAGGCCCGCCTTCACATGAGGATTCCGTTGATTGCCGACGGCCGACCGTGCGGCGCTGCGAATAAGCTCGGATCCAGTTGGGACAAATGGGTCGGCAGCAAGGTACTTGGTAAGAAAGCGTGCTGGCATTCGATATTGAAAGGGTACGCTTGCGGTGCGGACTTCGGTTCGGACCGGATACCGTCTGACCTCAAACTCGCGCGTTACCTCAACCATGTCGTAAGGTGTGAGATCGTCGAATCGAACGAGCGACATGTCCGTATACACGGCATACGTTTCATGGCTTTCCCGGCTCAGAACAGCTTGCTGAGACGCATCGCCTGAAGGATGTGTCAGATAGATGAAGAGCGTGTTGGAATCACTAATGTCGGGACGAGTTGTGACATGGGAGAGTGTGACCCTCTGAGTCACTACATAGTTCACGGCCTCACCAAAAAACTTCTCACCTACCGGACGGAGCACCGACAGACCACGCGGTTCACTCCTGCCTCGGTCGGTCACCACTAAAACCGAGCCGTCATCGACCCCGTCGGGAACTCGCACATGGATCTCGCGGTCGGTCCAGAGTTCGTAGTCGGCGTCATCCGTTCCTGCAGTTCGTTCCTGTATGCCGTCCGCTCCGGAGTACTGAAAGATAACCTGCCCTCCAGCACGTTGATGCCCAAAACGGCGGCCGCGCAGAATCATGAGTTCACCGATACGCAACTCAAAACTATCCGGTTCGGCCAAGAAGGGCGCGCTGGGATTCCGCGTCGTCGACTCCTCGACACGCGGAATGTCTCGGTGATTGGTAAACAGCACTCCGTCGCTCAAACCTTGTGCAGTTGAAACGTACAACAGCCCCGACCCAATCTCGTTCGGAAGCCTGAAGCGAATTTCAGTGTCTGTCCACGCGGTGTACGCGGCGTTTGGCAGGTAATGGCCGCCAATGCGAACCCGTCCTTCGGCACGGCGGCTTCCAAAGTGGCGTCCCTGTATTGTTACAGTTTCACCCACTCCGGCGCGGGTTGGCGTGACGCTCTCAATGAGGGGCCGGCGAGACGCAAGCGACACACTGGTGTATAACACGCCGACCAGGAGGAGGAATACAAGAAAGGGAATAAGTACCCTGGCACGCCCAGCGTCGAGTAATGGTAGCATTCGATGGAGCCATCTCTATTGGTTGTTGGTGTATTCGCTGTAGGGCACGACTTGAATCTCTAACTCAAGATTCAAGACGCCTCGTTCGGTTTCTAAATCTACCTGCAACGGCTCATCGCCGAGTGGGTAGAAGAAGACCGACTCGCCCAGTTGAAGCGGTAAACTCTGAAAGGTCGTCGACTCATTCGTGGTCTTTCCGTCATCAACCCAGGTGGTTCCCTCGGCCAGTAGGAGTAGCCTATCTCCCCCGGCACGATACGGAGTGAAAACCGCCTCAACGGTGATATTCTCACCATCAAGCCGCACCCGTACCGCCTTACCCGAGATTGTAACACGTGAGAGTTCCATGTTCCAGACGGTGGTGTTCTCCGCACCTCGGATTCTTGCGTCAATATTAAGCGTAAGCGCGTGCTGTTTGAGATCCTCGAGCAAGGTCTCAATTTCGTCCTGACCAAGCGCTTGAGCGTCTGCATCAACAGGCACGACCATCATGAACACCAGCAGTACCAGCACACCGCCAAGAAGAGGAAAAACCCGCGTCTGCATCAATGAACGTCCTGGCCATTCCCCGAATCCATGGATTGCGGTAGTGGTGCCGAGAAGCTCTCGGTGCCGACCCGAATTGCGGGAGCTCCGCGCATCTCAAAAGGTCCCGAATGTGGTATCTGTATAGTTATTGGCGGGGCCTCACGACCCTCAACAAGCAGTCGAAAGATGTCGTCTACCGACAAAGCAGCCGCATGCGTGTCTCCTTCGTCGATAGCCGTTCCAGTGAACACGGTCTGGGTAAACCCACCAGTACCATGCATAAACAGAAGCGTGGCACCAAGCACCACAACAATGACTGCAGCGGCAGCAATCCCCTGCCCCGAATCCCCAAACGCACTGAACACACGCTCAGGGCTAAAAACTCTTGCCTTTGGACGGAGTCGTTCAAAGCCTCGTAGCTCTAAGCGGTGCCACACACGTTCGGCAGCTTCAGTAAAATCGGGAACAGGCTCAGACCTCAGAAATGCCTCGAGTTGTTCCGAGGCATCGGAGCCGTTTTGGAACTGTGGCGGGACGGAATCGCGTTCTCTACTTACCATGTGGATTCTCTTCCTCAAGAATGAGCGCGAGTTTTTCTCGGGCTCGGTGAACACGCACCTTGGCGTTACTTTCGGTTATCTTGAGTACTTCCGCAATCTCGCGATAACTCAAGTCTCCAAATTCCTTCATAACCAATACTTCTCGGAGTTTTTCTGGCAGTTGTTCGAGAGCCGAGGAAACGACACCAGCCGTTTCCTGTCTGAGATACCTGCGTTCTCCGGTGTCGTCGTGAGATGTAGGGCTTTGTTGAAAGACTTTCCGAAAGGCGCGTGCCTCGCGCCCTTTGCGTTTCTCGTGATTGAGTGCAAGATTCTTGGCGACACGAATGAGCCAATAACGCGCCTGTTCCTTGTCGGGAATGCGATGAGCGTTGTCGATATACTTTATAAAGGCCTCGTGGCATAGTTCCTCAGCCACCTCGGCACTGCCGCATATCCGATACACAATGCGAACAATGACGGGAAAGACGTCGTCGTAGATTTGCCGGAATTGTTCATGCGTAGATCCTTTCCGACTCATACTAGAAACAACGCTTATGGGCTGAGGTTACAGCGAAACTGGCTAATCTACCCACGTTTCCAGCGAGTGCCTTCAGGCCCGTCCTCAAGTACCACTCCTCTTTCCTTCAGATCGTCCCGAATTTCGTCTGCTCGGGCAAAGTTTCGCGACGTTCGGGCTTCGTTTCGCTCGGCGATCAGCGCTTCTATCTCTGCTACATCTTCTTGAGAAGCTTCGGCCTCATCTGCGCCTTCCGCAGCTGTACCCACACCTATGGCAAGGATACAATCCATCCGTGAGGCAAGCTCAACTCTCTCCTGAGCGCTAACCGAGTCATCCTTGAGGCTTTGCCACAGCTCGGCAAGCGCCTTGGGAATGTTGAGGTCCTCTGCAACCGCCGCCTCAAACGCTCGCAGATGCGCTTGAGCACCATCTCCAAGTTCATTCTCAGCCGAACCCACAGCAGTTCCAACGGATGTGCCGTTCTGCAAGGCCTCGTTCCTTAACCGTCTGACCCGGTCCAGCAGATTATGGCGTGCAGCCCGCGCAGCATTCAGGGAATCCTCGGTAAACTGTAGCTGCGTCCGATAGTGACCGCCCAGACAGAAGTACCGATAGTCCAGCGGATGGTAACCCATCTCCTCCAGACTCTCGAGAGTAATGAAACCACCCGCCGACTTGGACATTTTGCCGCCAGTCATAACCAGAAACTCACCATGTATCCAGTAGCGCACCCACGGCTTGCCGGTTGCAGCCTCGGACTGTGCGATTTCGTTGGTGTGATGCACCGGAATGTGGTCAACGCCACCAAGATGTATATCAAACTGCTCACCCAGATAACGCATGCTCATGGCGCTACACTCGATATGCCAGCCCGGATATCCTCTACCCCAGGGTGAGTCCCACTGCATGGCTTGTTGATCAAACTTTGAGTTGGTGAACCACAAGACAAAGTCTTGCGGATTGCGTTTGTTTACATCTACCTCTACGCGTGCCCCGGCCTGCAGCTTTGCCCTGTCGAGCAGCGCAAGTTCACCGTACTTCTCAAACTTTGCGACATCGAAATACAGATTGCCTCCGGCCAGGTAGGTGTAGCCGCGCTCTTCAAGGCGTTTGATGAGGCCGATCATGTCCTCGATATGGTCGGTGGCCTTACAGACCACTTCCGGCATTTGAATATTCAGTTTCTCCAAATCGCGGAAGAAGGCATCGGAGAAGTGGTTTGCAATGTCCCAGACAGACTTGCCCTGCTCGCGAGCACTCTTGATCATCTTGTCTTCACCTTCATCGCCATCGTCGGTCAGGTGGCCCACGTCGGTAACATTCATCACGTGCTCTACTGTGTAATCAAAGTAGCTAAAGGTGCGTCGCAGAAGATCCTCAAAAACGTAGGTTCGCAGATTACCGATGTGAGCGTAGTTGTACACCGTTGGCCCGCATGCATACATCCGTGCGGTGCCTGCTTCCAGCGGTTCAAAGACCTGGAGTTCTCGTCCCAGCGTGTTGTAGAGGCGAATTTTCATGTGTTGACTCCTTGCGGACGGATCTACTGCGAAACAAATGCATAGGCGCTTGGCCAGCACCAGAGTTATCCGGTATCATGGCGTGGTGAACAGGCTACGAGAAATCTTTCAAAGAATCAATATTGAGGGCGCAATTGAGTTTGACTACCCTCTTGCACCGCTGACCACCTTTCAGGTTGGGGGGCCCGCTGCAGTGTTTGCCGAGCCGCACACCGTCTCGGAGATGCAGATCGTGTTACAGACAGCGCTTTCCGAGAGTGTTCCCTACTTCATTCTTGGAGGCGGGGCAAACATCCTCGTGTCAGACAAGGGAGTACCCGCTCTGGTTATCTCTACCGCTGGTTTGAGTTCGGTGACCCGAGACGGTGATGACCTGAGTTTTGGAACCGGGCTGTCAATGAGCCGAGCAACCGAAATTGCCGCCGGGTATGGCCTTGGAGGCATTGAGTTTCTGTACTCCATGCCAGGTACGGTGGGTGGTGCAGTGTGGATGAACGCTCGGTGTTACGGCGGTTCAATTTCCGACAGCTTGGTCTCGGTTAACTACTTTGACGAAACAGGCGAGGCACAGGTGTATGAGATGTCTGCAAGCGACTTTGCTTACAAAAGGTCGCCATTTCAGAACCGCGCATGCGTAATGCTGCAGGCCCGATTTCGTTTAGTTCCGACCGAACCCAAAGCACTGCATCTGCGAATGCAGGAGTATCATGCAGACCGCGAAGCAAAAGGACATTTCCGGGCCCCCTCCGCTGGCTCCGTTTTCAAGAACAACCATGACTTTGGAGCCCCCAGCGGCAAGCTTATAGATAGCCTTGGCCTACGCGGCCTACGTGTCGGTGGAGCCCAGATATCGCCGGAACATGCAAACATTATTATTAATACCGGGACGGCCACTGCCGAGGACATTCGCACCCTTATAGAAAGTGTCCGTGACAGTGTCCAGCAACGACTTGGGCTTGAACTGGAACGCGAAGTACTGTACGTGGGTGACTGGAACGGCAAGCACGAGGTCGTGTAGATCTGCTCAACCCACCGGTACCGGTTAGCGAAATCGGAGCACACGCCGTACTTCCAGGCGCACGCTCCAGTTCTGTTCCAGATCGGCCACGATACTGGGAACAAGCTCGCTTGAAAGAAGAACACTTCCGCTCCAGTCGCCATGGGAGATATACGAAGCCCCGCGTACTCTGAAGCTGTCTGCAGGGTGGTTCCTGTGGCTTAGATCAAGCTCCAACCGCACTGCTGGCACCTTGTACCGCAGACCAAGCTGGCTGACAGTATCGTAGCCCGGCTCCACCTCGTCAGCTGTGAGCCGTCTACTGATGCGGTGCTCTGCCAGACCTCGCAGCCCGTCACCGCCAAAGGCCCCGGACTCAACACGTATACTCATGCTCTCATGACGAGTTCGCTCTTGATCTGAGTTGCGCAGGTTCTCTCCTTTGGCAGTAAGGCTAAGCCGCACTAACTGCCCCTCATAATCAACGCCAGTTCGAAACTCCCGCCGGTGTATTCCGGTCTCATGCACCGAGAATGGAACCTGGCCAGAGCGGGAGGCGATGCCACCATGGACTGAGAATGGCCCCTCGCCGGGTATGCGTAACGACATATCGGTGTAGCGCCGGATTGATACTGTCCGGCCGTCGGGGCCCCGGTAGTCAGGACTGCTCACGGCGCCCAATAACTGGAGTAGTGCCGGTCGCCCGTGGACAGTGATAACGCCCCGACCCCAGCCTCCAGAGCGCACCAGAGAGCCATAACTCAAACCACCGGCAGTCCGAGCATCAAGCACTCCAGTTCGTAGCCCGGCACTCACCACCGAATGGCTCAGGTAGCCGCCAGGGAACTCGCGCCTAGATAGAAACCAGTCCTCTGAACTCGGTCGACGCGGCGGACGCGCGAGCCCGGTGAGCGTCTCAAAAACGTAGGGGCCGGACTCATGCCGCAAGGATACACCAACCCCGGCAACTCCCTGAGCCTCCTCTATGCCGTAGAAACCGACGCGAGTAAGATTCCCCTTGCCGACGGCCGATCTCCGATAACTCAGTTCCAGACCGTGGCGGCTTGATGGTTCAAAGGAAAAGTCCGGCCGCAACTCAGAGGCCTCGACCCAGACACTTGATCCCGGTCCATGTCCGGTTGGGGAACGCAGCGCGCGGTGGAGACCGTTGAGCAGTACCGGCCCGGCCCGCAAGTTCTCCGACGAAATTCCAAGGGTGGGAGGTGACTGCTCCTCGTCGGTTGTATGTAGATAGAGACGGGTTCCGCCTTCCATATCTACAAGAACTCGCAGAGCTTGATTCTCAAGGTCTTGACTACGGGCGGCGAGTTCCAGCCTCGTTCCGTAGAGAATACCGGGCTGCTGCCACTGCTGCGAAACCGGGGCCTCGGTCTCGGCCCATGCCCCGCTGATCACTATCCCACACCACAGAAACATCCCAAGGCCTATTCGAGTGTTCATCTACACTCTACTACAGGCTTTTTCTTCTTCCTGATTCGTGTGTACGAGCCTTTTTCTCAGTTTCCTGGTGGCGCCTCGTGAATTCGACGGCAGCTGCCGCGAATAGAGATGTGAGTGGGTAACACAATACGTTGGGGGGCAGTACCTTCCACGCCTCCTGCGCCTTCTCCTGCGCCTTCTCCTGCACCTGCTCCTGCGCCTGCACCCCTCCTCCCTGCCTGTATACGGCGCAGGAGCAGATTAACAGCCTCGGAGCCAAGACCCGCGGCTGGCAAGGCCATGGTAGTGAGCGGAGGATTCGTGTACCGCGAGAGATAGTCGTCGTCAAACCCCACTATGGAGATATCGTCGGGCACCAGTACGCCATTGTCACGCGAGGCCATGAGCGCACCATACGCAATCATGTCGTTCCCGGCAAAAACGGCCGACGGTCTTGGTTCTTTGTGAAGCAGATCGTTCATTGCCTTGTACCCGCTATCCTCAGAAAAACTCCCGTACCGAATCGAGGACTCGTTGGGGTTAATTCCATACTCGGCGAGTGCATCGCAATAGCCCTCAAAACGCCTCCGTGATGCCGAAAACTCCAACGGTGCGTGTGTGATCATAGCGACATCACGATGCCCCCACTCCAACACAAGCTTGACGATCTCGCGTGCCGCTCCACGATTATCTACATAAACCTGATCCACCAGCGAGTCTTCCATGAAGTCTATCGAGACAGCAGGTACCCCGTGGCGGCTGAGCTCTGCTACTCCGGGATCCTTCTCCCGGGTGTTAATGAGTATCACCCCCTGGACGCCGGACTCTTCTACCATGCGCATATATCCCTGCTCTTCAAAGCGAAGCGGATGTATGACTAGCTGTACTCGATTCCGATTCACGGCCTGGGACATTCCCTCAATCACTCGACTGATAAAAACATCGCTATACACATACTGCGAATGGGTAATGAATACACCAATAGCACTTGAACGCACTAAGGCGAGCCGTCGCGCATCCTGATTGGGCATATATCCCAGTTCATCAGCTGCACGTAGAACACGCCGTCGTGTTTCCTCGGTTATGCTTTTGCCAGGGCTGTTATTGAGCACGAAGGACACGGTAGTCCGCGAAACGCCAGCATGCTCGGCGACATCTTGAGCCGAAACCCGCCTTGGTTTCATGTTGTTGTTCCTTGTTGTTCGGCATTGCGATGCTGCCTCTGGGCGCTTTGGCTTGTTGCCAAAGCACCCACGGCACCATGTGTCTTCAACGTTTTGAGCCTATCCCTTGACCGAGCCAGCCATCATACCACGCACGAAAAACCGCTGGAGCGAGAGAAAGACAATAAGCGGGATGATTATCGTCAGAAAAGCACCGGCCGTAAGGACGTGCCAGTCCTGCCCACGAGACCCCACAAGTTCAGCCAGCCGTGTTGTAACAATGACGTTGGCCGACCGTGTTCCAAGGAATACCAGCGCTACCAACAGGTCGTTCCAGACCCAAAGAAACTGGAAAATTGCAAATGAAGCTACCGCGGGTACCGACAACGGCATAATGAGCCTGGTAAAGGTGAGCATGGGACTAGCGCCGTCCGCATGAGCTGACTCGAGAATTTCCTTAGGAATGGAGGATATATACCCGTAGAGCAGATAGGTTGCCAGTGGCAGACCAAATCCTGTGTGAGCCAACCACATTCCCAGATATGTCCCGTTCAGTCGTAGATCGGTATAGACGCGAAGAACAGGAATAAGTGACATTTGCAGTGGCACAACCATGAGGCCAACAACAATGATAAACACAATTTTTCGTCCAGGAAACTCCATCCAGGCTAAAGCAAATGCCGCAAAGGCCGCAATAGTGATTGGGATCACGGTTGCAGGAATGGTTATCAGCAAACTGTTGCTGAATGCCAGGCCCATGCGATCGGCACCAATAACCTGTATGTAGTTGGCAAGCGTCCAGTCCGCAGTGAAGGGCGCAAAAAATGCCGTCCACCAGCCGGTGTTGCGTATAGCTGCCGCCGGTCGGAAGGAGCTAACCAGAAGCCCCAGAGTAGGCACGGTCCAGATGACGACCAAGGCAAGAACAGTAAGTCGAACTGGAATACCGGCCAGAATTGCTCTTATTCGTTTCTGCTGTACGGTCAGCGGAGCAACGGTAGTAGTGGAAACTGATGTACTCATGTTTTACCTCCGCTCCTTCATGGATTTCATGTTCCGGATCATAATTGGTAGTACTCCAATGAAAAGCAAGGTAGCCAGAGCGGCGCCACGCCCGAAGTGCCGGAAAATGAAGGCTTCCTGATACATTCGAAATGCAACCACTCCAGTCTGGAACTGGCCGCTTGTCATGACAAATACCACGTCAAAAATCTTCAAGACCAGAATGAGAATTGTTGTGGTCACCGTTAAAATTGTGCCACTTACATAGGGAATGATCACATTGAAAAAGACCCGGACTTCACCTGCCCCGTCAATGCGCGCGGCATCTAACAGGTCACCCGGCACGCCTTTAACGGCCGCCGACAAAATAACCATGGCGAATCCGGTCTGCAGCCAGATCATGATTGCAATGAGAAAAAAGTTGTTCCAGGGGCGAATGGTCAACCACCCTTGGGGCGAGCCACCGAGTGCTACAACAATGGCATTGAGCAAGCCCGGCTGAGCCATTCCTGGCGGTTGATAGAAATAAATGAATCGCCAAATAACGCTGGCACCGACAAATGAAATAGCCAAGGGAAGAAATATGAAGGTCTTGGCAACCTTTTCTCCCGTTTCGCTCATGCGGTCTACAAGTACCGCAATGAGTAAACCGAGAGAGACAGTAAATGCTGGAACCACTACTAACCACAGCAGTGTGTTACGCAGCGTAATGAGCATTGAAGGATCGGTAAAGGCAAAGATGTAGTTATCGAGACCCACAAACTCAGTACCAGCCCGGTTCATAAGACTCAAGGTAACGGTGCGTAATGACGGCAACACAATATACGCGGTGAGCACCGCCAACGCTGGGCCGACAAACACGTACGGGAGCAGTGAGTCCCGCAATCGAATGGGCATCTGTGTTACCAGATGATTAAGCGCCAAGTACAGTGCCCAGACACCACCAACACCCACAACCAAAGCTACGATCGCAACCAGTATTCTTGGCGCACGAGCATCCCGCATGAAGTTAAAACTCCATAACAATACGAAAAAGGTGATCGTCGGGATAATCAATGCAACAAGGATACGGGCCGGAGTCGCGGCAAAAATTTCGAATACACGATCTTTCTTAGCTACGCTACTCATTCCCCCACCTACGGTTAGAAGGCTGCGGCCCATTTGCGGGGCCGCAGCTCATAAGCCTAATCAACACGGCACAAGCCGTGTCCGAACATCTTGTTTAGTCTCGTGGCCAACTGTTGTCAATACTGCGCAGCACGCCTCGCAGCTCGTCGCCGGAAACGTAATTGACCATGCCGGTCCAGAAACTACCGGTACCGACTGCACCAGGCATCATGTCTGAGGCATCGAATCGGACCGTGTCGGCATCAAGGAGAATCTCAGCGTAGCGGCGATCTGTGTCGGTCGGATACCAGTCAAGTGAGGTATCCAGATGAGGAGACACAAATCCGCCGGACTCAAGCCACGCGCGGGTCGACTCACCGGTGGTGAGATAGCGCATGACCGCTCGAACTTCCGGTCGATCAACCATAGCACCCAACGCATCACCGGCTGTGAGAACCGGACTGCCCTGCTCTTCATCAATCGGTGGAAGATAGAAAAAGTCTACGTCCTCACCTACAGTCACGCCTTCGGGGAAAAATGCCGGGATGAAGCTCGCCTGGCGATGGAGCCATGCGGCGGGGGGATCACTAAACATTGCATTTGGGGCATCACCGAATGGCACGGTGAGAATAGAGGTGGTTCCACCAAGCACGTAGTCGTTGTTCATCCAGATCTCGGACATGATCTCGACGGCTCGACGCACCTCGGGAGAGTCGAAGGGATGCTCACCAATGATCCATGCGTCGTACACTTCTGGTGGCGCGGTGCGAAGCATGATGTCCTCAAGCCAGTCGGTAGCCACCCAGCCGGTTGCACCGGCGCTCTCAATACCAATGGTCCACGGAGTTCGTCCGTCGGCTACCATCTGGTCGGAGAGTGCAATAAGCTCGTCCCAGGTCGCCGGGATCTCGTATCCAGCTGCTTCGAATGCGGGCTTGGGATACCAAACCAGACTTTTGATACTTGTGCGGTACCACGCACCCAGCATTTCGCCTTCATGCTCTACAATGTCCAACCAGCTCTCGGCATACTGCTGCAGCAGATAGTCGCGACTAAACCAGTCATACAGGTCAACAACGTGCCCACTATCAGCTAGATCGTACATTAAGCCGGGCTGGGGAAAAGCGGCGATATCGGGGGGATCTCCGCCCTCTGCACGAATTGTGATAAGCGACTCAAAGTCACCAGAGCCCTCATAGATCACGTTAATCCCGGTCTGTTCGATGAATGGGCGCATGCTCGCCTGAAAACGGCGGGCGTCCTCGTCCACAAAAGCACCAAAAATCTCAACCTCGGTTCCGGAGAGGTCTACTCCATCGGTCCACGGATTATCGGTAGGATTTGTTGCGGCCGCAGCACCGTCATCCGCTGGTTCACAACCAGCAACTACCAGCGCGAGCGCACCAATAACCATAAAGGTCATGGCGACAACCTTGAATCTCCTCATCTCTTGCCTCCTGTTTTTCTTGAAGACATACACACAAGCAGATGCACCACGAGTGCATGCCAGTACCTATGCCTCCTCTTGCAGATGCGACATCTGTTACCAGTTAGGAAACGGAAACAGCATCGCGTTACTAACATTAGATTACGCCCGAATTCCCTGTTTGGCAAGAAAAAATCTTAACCATGTGAATTCCTCGCGGTATTTGGGCCAGTTTTCGTTACGGATGCAAAGGAAGCTTGATGTTTCGGACGAGTTATGTAAAAATACGTAATACTTCTCGCAAACATATTCCAGCCGCTAAAGGCGGCTCATTTCCCTAGGGGGTCGTCATGGTCATTCTCACTCTCAACTGCGGTAGTTCCTCGGTCAAGTACCAACTGTACGACTGGGATGAACGTCGCATTCTCGCTACCGGTATGGTAGAACGCGTAACACAGCCCGGATCCGTCATTACCCACAAAACTAGCGGTAAGGATGAGTTTGTGCTTGAAAAAGACTGCCCGGATCACCGAGTGGCAATCGAGCTCATACAGGAAGCCATTATTGATCCAAACCATGGAGCAATATCCTCAATTGAGGACGTCAAGGCCGTTGGGCATCGTGTTGTACATGGTGGTGAGAAGTTCTCCAAGTCGGTGCTTGTAGATGACTCCGTTATTGCCGCCTTCCGCGAGATTCAGGATCTGGCACCATTGCACAATCCGGCCAACATCATGGGTATTGAGGCTGCGCGCACGGCATTGCCAAATGTTCCCCACTGCGCAATTATGGACACCGCATGGCACCAGACCATGCCCCAGAGTTCCTATATGTACGCATTACCCTACACTTGGTATGAGAAGTACGGCGTCCGACGCTATGGTTTCCATGGCACCTCCTTTCTCTATACGGCTAAGCGAGCCGCAGTCCTCCTGGGTAAAGATCCTTTTGAAACCAACGTCATTGTGGCGCATGTTGGAAATGGCTCAAGCATTAACGCCGTCAAGAACGGCTGCTCCTTTGATACTTCAATGGGCTTGACCCCGCTTGAAGGACTGGTTATGGGAACCCGCTCCGGTGATATGGACCCTGCGATTCCATTTTACCTCACTAACATCTGCGGTATGGCAACCGAGGAAGTAGAGAAAGCGCTCAACAAAAAGAGCGGAATATTTGGAATAACCGAAGAGTTTGTCGACCGGCGCGACGTGCAGCAGGCAGCCGAAAAAGGCAACAAGCGCGCACAGCTCGCAATTGATATGGAAGCGTACCGAATTCGAAAGTACATCGGTTCGTATACTGCGGCGCTTGGCAAGGTCGACGCATTAGTGTTCACGGCTGGTGTCGGTGAGCGCGGTTCTCTCATTCGTGAACTAGCAACCCAGGGGCTTGAAGTCATGGGCATCAAGCTGGATCCGCGAAAGAACAAGGTCTCCATGACCAAGAACGCAGAGACGATCATCTCGGCCGACGACTCCCCCACGAAGATCTTCGTCATTCCTACCGACGAAGAGCTCGTCATGACCGAAGATACCTACGCAATTATGGCAGGGACATACGACATCCACACAAACTTCACCTACTCTTTCCAGACCCCAGACTACATGAACCAGGAACGTAATGGGTGTGTGGATCAGGATGTAGACAAGTTTGACGGTCTTGAGAGTATTCTTGCCTTTCCACCCTCACCTGCAGGCACTGTGAATCCGGAGGACTGTGAATAAGTTTATGGCTTGCTCATAGGGACAATCACAGTGATTTTGATATGGGGTGACCGGAACAGCATGACCGGTCACCCTTTTTTATTGCTCTGAAGGCCAGCGTACAACTGCGAACTGAATATTGTTTGCCTCAAACGCGGTTTTCATACGCTCCGCAACGGTGTTGCGCACCAACAGAAAGTCTTCTTTGGCGAACCATACTCCAAACACGATCTCAACTCCCCGCAACCCAAAGCCCTTGATGAGGAAGAGAGGCTCAGGGTTATCCAGCACCTCAGGAATCTCGGCCGCTAAACTCAGGAGCACCTGCTTGAGCTGGCCTAGCTCGGTACTATACTCAACCACAAAATCAAAGGTAACTCGCCGGATCGGATAGCGGGTGATATTTACGACATCGGACTTGATCAGGGTCTCGTTCGGAATACGAAGAAACTGATTGTCAAAGGTTCTGATCTTGATAGAAAGCAGGTCTATGGACAGCACCACCCCGGTATTTTCCCCGACACGCACGATATCGCCGATCTCAAAGGGTTTCTCCGATATGAGAAACATTCCACTGATAACGTTTGAGACGCTTGTTTGCGCTGCGAAACCAATGGCAATACCGGCAATACCAAAAGCCCCCAGTAACGCGGCAAGATTCAAGCCAAGATCGGCCAGCAGAGTCATAACCACAATGAGGAATCCGGCATAGAATATTGTCTTGCGGGTGATCATTATGGATTGTTCAGAGAAACGCTTGTTCATGGCCCTGCCCGCCACAAAAGCAAGAATCTTCACCACGAGAATGCCAAGGAAGAACAGCCCGAGAAACCGGAGGAGGCGGAAGACTACATCAAGCCGGAGTCCAAGTTCCAGTAGTTCGGTCATGAGTAGTTTCCAATCCGTTTCAGAAGGCCCACACTCCGCTTCCAGAAGTTGTCCACGCCGCGAACGCGAGCTGGCACAAGAGGAGCGAGTTTGGGAAAATCACGGTGGTGCAATGGATTCACGCTGATCTCATGATCACGAGTATGAAGCAGTTTTACCTCACTCGTGTACATCTCACCTCCGGGCTCATCTTTTGTCTGGTAGAGGTTCAGAAGCTCTGTGGGAATTGCGAGTTTACTCACCACAAAGGGGGCGACTGCCTGATTGAGTATACTCAGACTACACCGAGCGTGATGGTCGCGAATTGGATCGGACTCGCCATGATATCGGGGCTCGGACTTAAGAGTGTACGCCATGCGCCCTCCAACTGAGTCCCCCAGCCAACTGCCCGAGAGCCGCTCGGAGCCAGCCTCCAGCACCATTTCTCCATGTGCGCAACTCAAGCGCAGCCAAAGCGGTAATGTGATCCAGAGGCGTACCTGTACATTGTGAGCAATCTGAACTTGTTCTTGGGGGGAAACTGAGAGGGGTCGATCCGGGAGGCGTGGACCGAGAACCACCACCTCCGAGACTTCTTTCGTGATCATGCGTTGCCAGGTAAGAGAAGTGAGAGACGCGCCCTGACCTTCTCCGACCTCTGTGAAGCTTGCTTCCTCAGGTATGTCGGAGTACTCCAGAGACCAACGCCACTCACGCCTTCGCCGGTATAGATAGACACGCAGGTTTCCAAACGCAAGCCGAAACAGGGTGTCGTCCGGGAAACTGTGCTGTCCCCAGATCATGTGCTCCTCACGTGTTGCTTGGCTATAACCGCCAGCCAGCTGGCCAGCAGCAACGCCCGGTGGGTACCTTAGGCTTCTACCGGAGCCTCTTTGCGATCTTCTTTTTTCGCGGCCTTGACAGTGCGCTTCTGTTCGTTCTTGATTGCTGCCTTAGCAGCTTTGGAAACCATGACCTTCTTTCCGTCAATTTCTTGCTCGTAGAGAAGTTTTACGCCGGTCTTCTTGGTAATGGGGCAGGTTCCGCGTCCACTGCGAACATACTCAGCGCGCGCGCCCTTGCCACGATGTGCCTTACTCATATGTTGATACTCCTTGGTGTATGCTTTTGAGGAATAGAGAGCAACTATAGTACGCAAAGGGGCTGGCGGTCAATACAACCGCCAGCCCCAATCTTAGCTGGTTATGAGTTCAGAAGTGCGTGCCTCAGGGCAGTTAGCGCACCATAATAAACTCTACGCGCCGGTTCTTCCAAACCTCTTCGCGGTTGCTATGCGGAACGACAGGTCGAGTTCCACCTATTCCGACCGTGGACATGCTTTCCCGATCCAGGCCGAGAATAATGAGCGCACGGCGCACCTGCTCAGCCCTAGCTGCGGAGAGGGGAACAAGCACACCAACATGCTCCTGGCGGTGTAACGGGTCATTTGCTCGGAAATACACATGGGCGGCATGGCCTTCAATGATTATGTCCCTGCTGTTGTACTGGGTCAGAATAGCTGCTATGCGACGCAATGTATGGAAGTTACGGTCCATATCCTCGTCGGAAACCCCAAATAGATCCGCGCTGTTTGGTGGGAACTGGATACTGGGAACAACAATTCGCAGTACGTCGCCGTCTTCTACCACCAGAATATCTATCTCGATGGATGTCTCAGCACGCTCTACCGCACCGCTGCGATCATTTACCGTGAACACCGCCCGGTACAGCTCGGCCGACTGCACAAGCTCACCGTCCGCGGAGCGTCCGTCCCAAATGAGCTCGGCCGGTGGGTTGCCACTTCCTGAGAACCTGTAGAAAGTCCGACCGGTTCGGTCACGGATATCGACATCCCAGGACTGAACAACAATTCCGGCACGCACACCAAGTTCTATTGTCAGCTCTTCCTGTCGCCCCATGCTGTCAGGAGCGAATGGTCGCGGACTAATTTCAATTGCTACCTGGTCACCAAGTGCCACACTCGGACGCGTGCTGTCGACCACTATTGGTCCTTGTTCTACTACTTCGCGTACCGCACCGTTGAGGTAACTTACGCGAAGATGAACGGTATAGACACCGTCGGATACCGGGGCACCTGCGTTGTTACGCCCACTCCAGGTGTAACTGTCAAAGGCCGTACGACTTACTCGGCTTGCCACGACTCTACCTTGAGCGTCACGCACCTCAAGCCGCATTTCTTCAATAAGATCTGCTGCTTCATACTCTATTCGCATGGGCACTACGGTGTCTTCTGCGTCGGCCCGTGTAGAGATTTGAAAAGCCTCGGGCTGCTCGTCCAGTTCAGCGTCACCCATATGGAGCTGCACCGCTGGGTTCCGCGTGTCCTTTTCTACACGCACAACGTTAGAGCGACCGGTGTTCCCCGCGCGGTCCGTGGCAACCAGGTACAGCTCGTAGACGGCGTCTGGAGCCTCACGCCCGTCAAGGTCACGCCCGTCCCACTCAACCGTGAACGGGATCGTTAGCTCACCAAACTCCGAGCGCAACATGCGCATGTACTCTTCACCATTGATGTACAGGACAGCTTCCCAGTCCTGATCTTCGTCGGCATCTACGGTGAACTCGACCCGGTCTCGGGTCTCGCCACCAAAGGCTACCCGGTCCCTATTGACGGCTGGCGCAGGAAGAGTATCGTAACTAATATCCGCCTGTGGGGCCGTGGTATCAAGCGTGAAGGCCACCGGAACTGCCTCGGCGGTATACCCCGTGTCATACTCAACGGTAAAGCTTGCCTGGTACTGTCCGTCTGGTAGCACGGTGCGCGCCGCCGACCTGCCGTCAAAGACAATTTCGCCTGGAACCGGTGCAAGACCGGAAATGCTTCGCAGCACCGGTGTTGGAGCTCCTCTTTCAGATATCGTGAGTTGCCACTGCACAATGCCTTCGGTCTCAAACACATCTGCGTAGAAGCTCAATGTGTCCTGCACACCGTTGTTGTTCGGTGAGAAAGCATTAACCTGATCTCCCAGATGCAGGTCAACATCACCGGCGGTCAGACTTAGCTCAATAGGATACTCAAGCGCAACTCTGGTGACGTTTCCGGCGCGGTCACGTCCCACAAGCTCGTAGGTGTACTCACCTTCGGGGGCGCTTTGACCCAGGCGAGGACTCCCCTCTATGTTTACTGTTCCATCCCACGTAATTTCGGGCGCTGGAGCCTGATCTTGATCTCGGTTCCGTGGGTTAGCATTTCGCTGCGTCCACTGCCAAACAGCATCCCCAGCGGCATTGCGAACAGTTCCCTGCCAGTCATGTTCGCGCGAACCTTCCTGGTTAATGACAAACTCGGTTCTGGCGCTGTTAGGAATTGGCGCAAAACGTCGGTGTGGGGAGTCAAGCCTGGTAACTTGAGGTGGTGTGTTATCCACCGTGACCGCAAAGGGTGGAGTAGAGGCAGTATTGCCGTCATAATCGGCAATCACTACCTGGTATGTATAGTCGTCGTCGGGTACATGCTCACCGTCCGGCCCCAGCTCTGAGTCCATGTAGGTACCGTCCCACACAAGAGTCTCCGGTAGAGGAACGCTTGGCCGTTCACCGCCAAACAGGCGTCCAAAGAAGCCCCTTCGTTCGGTCTCGCGTTCTACACGTTGCCATACCAGCTCACCATCGGAGTCAAAGATGCTGAGGG
>PXEI01000246.1 GCA_003564775.1 Spirochaetaceae bacterium | reverse complement strand
GGGGGGGGGGGTTACGCAGGTTCTCGCCCGCGCTGCCGCTCGCCGCCATACTGCTTGCCGCCTCTTACCTTCCCGCTGAACAGTCTCCTGAACCTTCACCATTACCCGCAATAATCCGCTCCGGTGATCTTGATGCATTGCAGGCGCATCTGCGCAGAGACCGTGCTTCCGCGAATCTACCGGTTTCCGATAATAATACCTTTCCACTGCATTTGTGCGCCGGTTTTGATCAAGACCGCCTTGCTAAAATCCTTTTAGCCGCAGGGGCTGATGTTAATGCCGTAAACCGTGCCGGCGCAACTCCGCTTCATTTGGCTGCAATTACTCCTGGCACAAATATCGTTGGTGTCCTTGTCAATGCGGGGGCGAAGATTAATGCCGCTACCTTTGAGAGCAAGACAACACCGTTGCATGCGGCCGCAGGCCATTTAAGGTACGAGGTCATAGAACTGCTTATGTGCCATGGAGCAGATCCATTGGCGGTAGATGCCGGGACTCGCACACCTTTTGATATTCTGGCGCAAGAATATTATAGGAAACTCGCGCGTGCTGAGTCTGATAAGGGTGCTGCGTCTTCGGAAAGGCTACGTCTTTTGATGATTCCCTCTCTTTTTGATGCAGGCAGGAGTAACATTGCTGCTGTCATTCGACATAGCAAGCAGGATTCGCTTCGGCTGTTGCTTGAATATGACGTCGATTTCATGAATCACCCTATTCCGGGGCAGGCAATCTATCCGCTGCATTTGTGCGCATTTCATGAGCAGCCGGACATGGCGGAATTACTGCTGGCGGCCGGAGCTGACCCCAACGTTGCCACGCACGCCGGTATAACCCCGTTGCACATTGCGGCGCTAGTCGATTCCGGCAATACCGCGCGGATATTGATTGCACGGAATGCGATAACCGGAAATCAAAACATGGAAGGGCGCACTCCACTGCAAATGGCTGAATGGATGGAATCAGCGAAAACGGCCAGACTACTGCAAACGATGGATGACGATAAAGAACCAGGTAATGCTACAGAGTATCCGCCAATTAGCGACGAATCGTACTGGGATCGTTTTTTCAGGAACTACGAAAACGAAGTTCACCGGCATTGGCGTGAATTCATTACTCCTTATGACAGGAACCGGGACGGCAGTATTGACAGTATTCATTTTGACGCATACCAAGAGGCTTTATATGCGAGAAACATCAGCGAGCGCGATGCGGCTATTGCAGGACTGTTGCTGCGGTTTGACAGGGATAATGACGGACAAATCAGTTATGGTGAAGTGCGCCATATTCTGCACCGTTTTCAAGAACTGCGGGAGCTTCGTCAAATTGACCGTCAAAAGTATGGCAGGCAAAGGTTGCTGTTTGTCCTGCAAGAATTCGATCTTAATGGTGACGGGGTTCTTTCCCATGCCGAAAAGACGTTGGCGCATGCTTTTGAGCGTGCGTCGGCATATTTCGACCGCAGACCGGATAGCGCCACAATTCATCTGGAAGTCAATTTTGCAGAGCCAATCAGGTTGTCTGAAATAACGCGGCGCTATGATACGCCACGGCAAAGTGAAGCGGGGGAATTATGACTCGAAAGAAACTGCAGGAAGTTGTATTGTTTTTGATGGTTACATTGGTAACCGCCGGTCTTTGCGTTGACGAGAATGAACCGTATCGACAGCCTTTCCCGCTGGTGACATTTGGGTGGCATACCAGGGAAGGGCATCCACTGCCGGATTGGCATGGATACATTGCGGGTACGGCCGGCAATGAGAACCCGCTTGCTGACCGTACCAATCCGATAACCAACGGTCCTAGCATAGCAGTTGAAGGTTCTTATAGTTTTGATTTCGATCTAAAAGACCTGACCGGTGGTTTCGGTGTGACGCACTATATGCCGGGGCTTTTGTATACCGCCCGAGGCAGAATCACATTGGAGCATAAAGCGGCCTCCGGCGAAGTTTTCACTCAAATACTGTCTGCCGGTGGAGAGGAATGTGTTGCGCGAGACTACTCTGATACGGAAGTGTTTTATGATGCGTTTGAAGATGAACCAAAGGACGTTATAGAAACACTTACCGCTCATCAGGCGCCTGCCGGTCCGGGGCATAACGCCGGCGGATTCTGTTCGTTCACTCCGGTAATAGAGATTGATCTCGACATTGATTTATCAGATAAACTGGTTTGCATGGGAGAGGATGCTAACGGAGCAACGCTTATTCTGACCGGTAAGCCGGAGAGATTAAGCAAGGGGACGGTCAAGCTTGTCGTTGAAACCGTTGACGATGGTGGAGAGGTTATTGTGAAAGACGGTGATGATATTGTGATCGACGGTTCCGGCAGCAAGACCTGGAACCTTTCAGATAATTTCCGCATGAACGATGTTCCTAATCTGACAGTGTTCGGCAAATCAGTCAGTCAGGAAGGCGATGACGTCAAAATCCTCTACAAATACTACGCCCCGGATAATGACTCTCCGTGGGTGGTGCGGACGGATAGGATGACCGTTGTTAAAGTCAAAGTTGAAGAGCCGGATGGCATGCCCATACGGGCTATAGACGAAGGAGACGAATACTTCCGTACCGGAGCCCCATGGTGCTTTGAATGGCAGTATGTACATGTTGACAACGAGGTCGTTTCCTACTATGCCACTCAGTTGCTCGATGGTCTGGTAAAGCCCATCCCTCCTGCCCAGTATCGTTGGAATGTTAATCTAGGACTTCTTCAGAACAGATTTTCTAAGACTCCGACGTATGTGCCTAGTCACCAACCTATTCCGGATACAATGCGGGAGATCACGCTCACGTTGGAAGCATGGATTGCTGGAAACCGTTACTGCCCAGATGAGCGCATCCTTGAGGTGTATCGGGATCACTTAGAGCGTGACTATCAAAATTTCGGTGCCGGATTCAGAAAGTCATGTGGCAGCTATGTTCCCGATGCGATGTGGGTATTTGAGCGCTACGGTGTCGATGTAACAATGGCGAATACATGGAACTGTCATGGTTCTGTTGTCCATGCATTTAATGGGACTGGCACAGGCTATGCATTGGCACCACCTGCAGAGGGCGACGGTTTCACCCTTTCGGAATCATACATGATCTCGCCAAACGGCGAATTTGACTGGAATGCAATTCTTGCCGGAATGCAGAGGGGGGATGTTGTTGTCATGTACTCAGATGAATGGGCACCGGGCAACGCGCTTCACTCGCATACGTGTTTGATGGAAGCCTCCGGCGGTCAAGAACCTGTCATGTATGGGGCAAATAATGAACCAGAGATTAAAATCGTGGTCGGTGATGGCGTTCACTACACGGGAACTTGGAGGTGGTTTCTCTGTACGACTCGAGAATACGTTACCTCGATTAACGACTTTGCCGAGCAGTGGCCTGGCTTGCCGTTCCCCTTGATCAATAGGATTGTGGTGCATAAGAGACCGGAGGTGAACTGATGCATATGAACGCTGGTCGGTCATATGGTTTTTTGCGTACCGTATTTTCTTTGTGTATTCTGATCACTACGCCATCGATAGCTGGTACGGATGGTATACGTACTGTCGTTATTGATTCCCCGCGTGCCGACGCCGTCGCAGATGACCGTAAACCTGAGTTTCGCTTTGTCTTTGTGGATGCAGAAGGGAGAGCGGTTCCTTTCAATGAACTGGAAAGTCAAGTTTCCTTAAGGCTTGCGCCCTTTTTCACGGATGCGTTTCCGGTTATTGAGATATCTGAACAAAGGGTTGTGTCTGTGCTAAACACAATGATTGCGCTTGTAAATGGTGGGGCGATCAAACAGACGCTGAGCAAGGGGGGGATGGTACGTCCGGTCGGTCCTTCTGTGAGCGACCTGTCTATCCCAATATGGCTGTCAGCTTGTGAATTGGGAGACCAACGCATTGTCATGCCAGAGACACGGCAAGCTTCTTTCCTTGAGGTGCTTTATTGTGTGGCGCATTCCGTTGATCTCGAGATTGGAGTACTTGATACTGGCGAGGTTATTGCGGGTCGACCTTCGAGGTGGCATCCGGAGTATGTTCCATTGTACGTTATGAAACCTGTCAGCACAGATGGAAAATCACCGGGGAGTTCCGTACCGCAAGATCAGCAAGGCGTACTGCAGCCGAGAGAGCAAGCAGCAGTTCGGCGTGATGTCGTTTTGCATCTTACTGAAACCACTGCGTCTGAACCCGAGGCGCCTTTTGTCGAGCCTGTACCCAAGAGGAGGGCGGCAGTCCAGATAGTTGTTCTGCTCTTGTTGTTTGCCGCGCTGACCTCGCTCAGCGTGTGGTTCTTGAAAAAGCGTTGATGTCAACTGGGCTATAGGTGGCTATAGGGGGGAGCTATAGTAGGGCTATAGGGCTATAGGGGGGCTATAGGGGTCACGTCCCGATTTCCGACAAATTAGAGTTTGTCTTGCCTGAAGTGTACTGGTACTCTTATTGAATTATGTCCAGACCTTTGCGAATAGATGTTGAGAACGGGTGGTACCATATATGCTCCCGCGGAATAGAGCAGCGGCAGATATTTTTGACGCCGGTGTACTACCGCCATTTCATTGAACTGCTTGAGCAAATGAGCTGTCGTTATGGCGTAGAGACGCATGCGTACTGCCTTATGCCAAACCACTATCATGTAATCATCAGAACACCTTCAGCAAACGCCAGCCGGGCTGTGCAGTGGCTCAATGTAAGCTACGCGGCCTGGTTTAATGCCAAGCGTGAGCGTGTTGGGCATGTTTTTCAAGGGCGTTTTAAGAGTGTGCTGATTGATGGTGATGGAGCCTGGCTGTTGCTCGCGAGCGAATATTTGCATTTGAATCCTGTCAGGACAAAGGCAATGGGGCTTGGAAAGGCTGAGACGAAAGCGCAGCGCGTCGGATCACGAGTTCCGTCGGATGATTCGATCCGTAAGCGAATAGAAAAGCTTCGTGGTTACAAATGGAGTTCTTATTGCTGTTATGCCGGTTTTGCCGTAAAGCCGGGCTGGTTGCATACGGATGAAATTATCCGGCG
>PXEI01000455.1 GCA_003564775.1 Spirochaetaceae bacterium | reverse complement strand
CGGGGACTCTCACCAACACGCGTGGTTTTTTTTCATGCTGCCCCCAACGCCTTGTTACCCGTGATTACCATCGCCGCAATTCAGCTTGGCTACTTGATTGGCGGAGTTGTCATTATCGAGAACGTGTTTTCACTTCCAGGTATTGGTAGGCTTCTCCTATCTTCCATCTTCAGACGGGACTATCCGGTTATACAGGCTGCGGTCATGCTCAGCGCGGTCGCGTTTTCTGTTGCCAACTTTGTTGCTGATCTCTTGTATGGGCTTGCTGACCCGCGGTTGCGAGGCTGAAATGGCGGGCCCACCTACCAAAGCGTCGCCAGTGACCAAGCAGCTTGGAAAACACAACATTCTTTCAGTGAAGAATCTGGAAGTGGAGTATCCCGGCGCACCGGTTGTGCGCGATGTATCGTTTGTGTTGAACCGGGGTGAGGCGTTGGCAATTGTTGGTGAGTCCGGAGCCGGAAAGACACAGACGCTGTATGCGCTGCTTGGGCTGCGCTCGCCCGAGGCGGTGTACAAGGGAGAAGTGATTCTGGCCGGGCGCAACATGAACTCGCTCTCGCCTGCAGAGGCGGCAGCAGTGCGTGGCCGTGAGGTTGGAATGGTATTTCAGAATCCCGGCCCATATCTTAATCCGGCGCGTCGCATTGGATCACAGATTGCAGAGACGGTGCGTGTACACACCGGTCTTTCGCGCGAAGCGGCCGAGCGCCGTGTGCGCGAGGTGCTTGAGCAGGTCGAACTCACACCGGAGACTGTACGGCGTTTTCCTCATCAGTTGTCCGGTGGAATGCAACAGCGTGCCATGATTGCTATGGCGGTTTCCTGCGGTCCTGAACTCTTGCTCATGGACGAACCTACGAGTGCGTTAGATGCTCCCATCCGCCGACGTCACATTGAACTCATTGCCGAACTACGTCGCGAAATGGGGCTCTCGGTTGTTGTCGTGACTCATGACATTGAGGTGGTGCGCGATATCGCCGACAGGGTCATTGTTCTTTACTGTGGGCGAATTATTGAGGAAGGCCCGGCCTCAGTAGTGCTGAACAACCCGCGGCACCCATACACCGAGTTGCTCTTGAGCTCGGCACCCTCCGTTCACAAGAGGGGGCAGCGGTTGCGAGCTATAGGCGGTGACGTGCCACGTCCCGCAGATGTTCCGGCCGGATGTAGTTTCCATCCGCGTTGCCCGCTGGCTGCAGAGGTATGTCGGAGTGCCGAACCGGCCCTGAGAGGTAAGGGACACCGGGCAGCGTGTTACTTTTCGGATAAGCTTCCGCTTGATCGGCAGGAGCCCGATAACAGCACCACTACCGGACAGAGTCTATGAGCAAGGTCCCACATCCTGTGACGGTTCTTGAGGCTCAAGGCGTGACTCACTTCTACGCATCCGGTGTTGTTCGGCCAAGGCGCTCAGTCCCAGCCCTGAACTCCATTGACCTGCAGGTATTCGAAGGTGAGACGCTGGGTTTGGTCGGTGAGTCGGGCAGCGGAAAGACCACTCTTGCACGGATTCTTGTCGGCCTGATTCGCCCAAGTCAGGGCACGGTTTTGCTGAATGGACGCCCTATTCTACGACGTGCCACTCGCCGCGAAAAACGCCTGCGACGGCGTTTGTGCCAGATTGTGTTTCAAAACCCGCACAGCTCTCTCAACCCGTATCTCAGCATAGAGACGAGCATGTCCGAGGCACTCGCCTCGGCCGGAGTTCCTCGTTCCGAGCGCAATGAGCAGGCCGTGCGCCTGTTGGCATCGGTCGGACTCGACAAGGATGTTCTCCCGCGTCGCCCGGCGGCCTTCTCTGGAGGACAGAAACAACGAATTGTGCTGGCTCGGGCGCTGGGGGTTTCTCCGCGTGTTCTCATTCTGGACGAGCCGACGGCAAGTCTGGATCTCTCGGTACAGGCAGGGATCCTCAACCTGCTCCTCGACCTTCGGCGCCAATATGGGTTAACTTATGTATTGATATCCCACGATCTTGATGTTGTGGGTTATATGAGCGACCGCATTGGCGTACTTCGCCGAGGCAGACTCATAGAATGCGCCGAGGCCGAGCGTTTTCTGTCAGGACCGGAACGCCCCTACAGCCGTGAGTTGCTTGGACTCTGAACTCCTCGGCTCGGCACGCAGCAGAAGGAGTTCAACATGACGACGATCCCTCAGCGCCTCCGGGCGATACTATTCCTGCCTCTTGTGGCACTACTATTCTCAGCATGCGCAGCTGGAGAGCCGGGCGCCGGACTCCGGGTTGCTATCTCTGGCAATCCAAACACTCTTGATCCACATGCAACTTCCGGCACCCTTACCTTTCAGGTTACTCGTAGTTTGTACGACACTTTGCTTGAACCAGATCGCGATGGCGTAATTGTGCCAGCACTTGCTGAGAGCTATGAAGTTTCAGAGGATGGACTGCAGTGGCGCCTGTATCTCCGTGAAGATGTGGTGTTTCATGACGGCAGCCCATTGAGCTCGGCCGATGTCATTGCAAGTTTGGAACGCCTGCTTGACCCGGGCTTTGCTTCTCCCAAGGCCGATGAGTTCCGCATCATTGAGGATCTTGCAGCACCGGATGAACTCACGGTAGTTGTTACCCTGCGTGAGCCCTACGCCCCTTTTGCCGCTTCGCTTGCATCGGGCTGGGCAGCGATACTTCCTGCCCAACATATTGCCGAGGGACACAACTTTGCTACTCGTCCCATTGGTACCGGTCCGTTTTCATTCATTGAATGGACATCGGACAGTCACGTGAGTATGTCCCGCAACGAGAACTACTGGATGCCCGGGCGGCCCACCGTTGATAGTCTGCGGTTCAACATAATTACCGAGATGCCGGTACAGGAACAGGGCTTGCTTACCGGCAGGCTTGATGTTATAGACATGGTTGGAGAGACGAACCTGAGCCGTATCCAACAAGCGCCCGGAGTCGATGTGCGGACCGATTTGAGTTCTCTGGTCATGGTACTTTCAATCAACAACGCGCGCGCACCCTTTGATAACCCCCTGGTGCGTCGAGCGGCAACCCATGCTATTGACAAACAGGCGGTGCTGGACATTGCTTATGCTGGCGGGCACCCAGTTACCACCTTTATGGACTACGGGGACCCATTTTACGCTGGTCCCCAGGAGCCCTATCCTTACGATCCTGCACGAGCACGAGAGCTACTGGCCGAGGCCGGATACACTGGCGAAGGTATCTCGGTCATTACGGCCCCCCAGAACTACGAGCCGCATGTAAAGGCTGCCGAGATGTATCAGGAAATGCTGGGCGATGTCGGGATTCGGGTGGAGCTTCAGTTGGTAGAGTGGAGCACCTGGCTTTCCGAGGTGTTCTTTGGAGGGGACTACGACCTTACCGTCATTGGCCACACCGGAAAGCTTGACCCAGATGCGCGGTTCTCGGAGTACGTAGAGGAAGGAAACTACGTCTCGTATCATAATCCGGAGCTACGAGCGCTCACGGCCGAGGGTCGCCGAGTTGCTGATTGGGACGAGAGAATGAGAATTTACACCGAGGTGCAGGAGATACTGGCCCACGATCTGCCCGGGGTTTTCATTGGAAGTTCGTACCGGCATATCGGAGTTGCGGACCGGGTGCAGGGCTTTCACATGGATGCCAAGCTTGATACCTACGATTTCCGCTGGGTTGAGTTGGACTCGGAGTAGACTGCGTGAATCAGACTCCGGCACGTGTTCGAGACGCAATAGGGCTTCTGCTTGTGGGCGTGGCATTTGCGGCGGCCTTAGCGGCTCCGGTTCTGTCCTCGGTCTCACCAACTGCACAGCGGCTCGATGCGCGCTTTGAGGTGCCGGGTACCAGCGGTAGCCTCTTTGGCACCGACGACCTGGGCCGCGACCTTTTTTCGCGCATGCTGTACGGGGCTCGGGTAAGTCTGGGAGTGGCCGCATTCGCAGTGCTTCCGGCTATGGTTCTGGGAACCGTGCTTGGTCTGTTGGCCGCCTTTGGTGGCCGTTTACGCGAGGAGCTCCTTCTTCTGCCAGCCGATGCGGTACTCTCGTTTCCTACGGTTTTGCTAGCGGTGGCGGTGGTCGCGGTGTTCTCGTACGGTATGTTTTCTGTCACGCTTTCAATTGCCATCGTCTTTACCCCAGTGTATCTGCGGCTGGTGCGGGCCGAGGCTCGGGCGCTCCGCGAAACCGAGTACTTTCAGAGCAGTCGCGCTCTGGGCAGCCCCTGGCGCAGAACCCTTGTCCTGCATGTGCTGCCCGCATTGGGGCCCCGTCTGGTGGTTCAGACCGCGGTGCTGTTTGCGCTTGCAATTGTGATTGAGAGTTCACTTTCGTATCTTGGTTTGGGAATACAGCCACCACAACCAAGTTGGGGGCTGATCCTGCGCGACGCCCGTAACTACATGGCTATTGCCCCATGGCTCTCAATTATTCCGGGTCTGGCTATTGCGGCAACGGTGCTCGGATTCAATCTGCTTGCAGACTCGATCTCAGATCGTTGGTCACGGCGCTGATGTAGTCCTGCAGCTGCTGCATAAGCGGCAGTGGGTTGCTGAAGTGTTTGGGACAAGGTCGCGTACCGGGACGTCCGTCGGAGAGGTTCATGTCGCCAATGAGCTCCGACAAGGTTGTTGCTGCGTCTGTTGAACCAGGTTCCGCCGAAGCAGGTGGCCAGTGCTCTCCCGCCAGAGCGCTGGTTAAGAATGCAGCCGCTGGCAGGGCGTCGTGTGTTGCGTTGTCTAGCAGTTCCCACAGCGTAGAGGTGTACCATGGTTCCGGGGAACATGGGTGCAACCACGGACGGCGTGACTCGTTTGCGGGGTCTATCTCTGCCGGTAGATACTCGGGGTGCAGTAACGCCGAGCGTCTCAGCTCGGTTGGAGACATGTTTGTTGCGTGGGGCAACTCTTCGGCGAGATACTGTTCGAGGGTGCGGTTGGTGTAGTGATAGAACCCACGCGCGTCAAGGTAAGCATGCTCTATACGTGTGTGAAGGCTCGTATCTTTGGGTGCGCGAGGTATGGCTTTTTT
>PXEI01000375.1 GCA_003564775.1 Spirochaetaceae bacterium | reverse complement strand
GGCGACGGCACGCCGGTTGCGGTACTTGGGGCGGGACTGGCCGGAGTTGCGGCGGCGTACTACCTTGTGCGCTCAGGGATCCCGGCGGTTGTCTTTGAAACATCAATCCGCATAAGCGAGCGCATTGAGGGGCAACTGACAAAGTACAAACTCTCCGGCAACGAGCTGTCCGAAGACCTCACTCGCATTGCTGCGTCGGGCGTGAAGTTTCGCCTGGCTCGTGAACGATATCCCGACGCCGCCGAACTTGTAGAAGATGGTTTCGCCGAGATCGTCCTGAGTGGACCGGATCCGGAACTACTGCGCAGCTTTGATCTACGGCTGCACCCGGACGGCACCCCTAAACTCGACGCAGAAACTCGGCGCTGTCCTAACGGCACCTACCTTGGTGGCGACGGCGTGTCGGATCCTCCACGCGTTATTGAGGTGATTGCGTCAGGCAAACGCATTGCTGCAGCAGTTCTTGCAGCGCGGCGCAGCAGTATTGCTGACGAGCGCGCAGACAACTTGTTCGCTGGCTTTCGCGGAGACCGGCAAACCGGCGGCGCCAAGGGCCCAAAACCCGACCCTATGAAGGTGTTGCAGAAGCACGGACGATTTGCCGCCCCCGGGCGTGGTACCGACGGCGAGGTCGCACGCGCCGAGTTTGACCGCTGTCTTGAGTGCAACGTTATCTGTCTCAAATGTGTTCAAGTTTGCCCAAACCGCGCCAACATCGCTGTGCGCATGCAGCCAGGTGACGGCTTCACCGACGCGTTCCAGATCCTGCATATAGATTCCTGGTGCAACGACTGTGGCAACTGCGCGGTGTTCTGCCCCTACGACGGCAAGCCTTACCAGGAGAAGTTCACCCTGTTTGCCAACCGTACGGCATTCGAAGCTTCCCCCGCCCCGGGCATCTGCCTTGACCAGGAGCAGCTGCTGCTGCGCTCTGTGGGAGCCAACGCCAACGCCAACGCCAACATCGACATCGAGATCAAGGAAGAACAGGCCGCAGCGCTGGTGGCACGCATTCAATCCGAGTATAGCTATCTCCTGCACCCCACTGAGGGACGGCACGGGTAGAAAATAGATGTATAATCTCAGTACAGTAGCAAAAGGAGCACGCACGGTATGAGTATTTTTGACACGATCCGCGAGAAGTCGGAGGCATACGCCGAGGACACCGCAGCAGTTCTTTCACACTTGGTACGAACCAAGTCCTATGGTGGCGAGGAAGGTGATGTCCTTAAGGTTGTTGAGCAGTACTGCAAGCAGTACAACTTTGACGAGGTTCGTTTTGACGGCCTGGGAAACCTCATAGCCCGCGTTGGAGAGGGCACTCGTTCCATAGCCTTCGACGCTCACGTCGACACCGTTGAGATTGGCGACCCGGATCAGTGGACGCGCGATCCTTTTTCCGGAGTCATTGAGGACGGCTGGTTGCACGGTCGTGGATCCTCGGACCAGAAGGGTGGAGCAGCCTCTATGCTTACCGCTGGCCGTATTCTCAAAGAGATAGGTTACACCGGCCCGTACGCGGTGTACTTCACCTTCACAGTGCTTGAGGAAGACTGCGACGGAATGTGCTGGAAGTACCTGATTGAGGAAGAAGGCCTCAAGCCGGACTTTGCGGTCTCTACCGAACCAACCAGCTGTAATCTATATCGCGGTCAACGCGGACGCATGGAGATAGAGGTGCACTTCAAAGGTGTATCCTGCCACGGGAGCGCTCCGGAGCGCGGAGTCAATGCAGCCTACAAAGCCGCGCGCACCGTCCTGGCGCTTGAGCAGCTTAATGAGGAGCTGAAACCCGACGACGACGGCTTCCTGGGCAAAGGCACCGTGGTAGTGAGCCAGGTACACGCCCGTGGCCCCTCACAGTGCGCAGTACCAGATCAGGCCCGACTTTACCTTGACCGCCGCCTCACCTGGGGTGAAACCAAGGAGCTGGCAGTAGAACAGGTGAAGAAACTTGGCGCAGGTGAGATTGACCGCGTAGAGGTACCCTACTACACCAAGACCAGTTGGAAGGGAACCGAGTATGGGCAGGAGCTGTACTTCCCTACCTGGAAAATCCCGGCCGATCATCCCCTCGTGCTTGCCGGTGTAGTAGCCCATAAGAACCTTTATGGTGAGGCACCACTTGTGGACAAATGGACTTTCTCTACCAACGGGGTGTCAATCTGTGGTCTCCACGAAGTCCCGCTGATTGGGTTTGGCCCGGGAGATGAAGCAGAGGCGCATGCGCCCAACGAAAAACTGCGGGTGGCGGACTTGCCAATTGCGGCCGCTTTTTACGCGGCGCTTCCGTACAACCTGCCACAATAGAGGCTTGCGACGGAGAAGCAGCAGAACAACAGACAGATAGCCAACTGAACAGGGAGGCTATCTGAATATGAACGGGAGGCACGAGTGAGTACAAAGATCCATTGCACCATTAACGGAGAGCGGCATGAGTTCGGCACTGGGGCGGGCACAATGCTTATTGATGTTCTGCGTGACCACTTAGGGCTCGTTGGAACCAAAAACGGTTGCGGTAACGGGCAGTGTGGCGCCTGTGCGGTGCTTATGAATAATAAACTCACTCGTTCCTGTGTTACTCCTCTATCCAAGCTTGACGGCGCGACAATTGAAACAGTGGAGTCACTGTCTCGAGACGGACACCTGCATGCCCTGCAAGAGGCCTTTGTTGCCGAGGGCGCGGTGCAGTGTGGTTTCTGTACGCCGGGCATGCTCATGGCCGCTAAGGCGCTGCTGTTACAGAATCCGCGCCCGACGCACCATGACATTAGAGAGGCCTTGGAGCCCCAGCTCTGCCGCTGCACCGGGTATAGCGCAATTGTGCGGGCGGTGCGGCGGGCGGCCGGGTTGCCGGTAGCCGAGCACGGTGCAGCAGACGCCGCGGCCGAGCTCTCGGGCGCGACACCGCTTCCCGGACATGAGCACACCGACGACGGCCTTGTCGGGTCCGTTGGCACCTCACCACTCCGCAAAGACTCCCTGGCCAAGCTACGGGGCGAGCGCGTGTTTGCCGCCGACTACGAAGCTCCTGAGATGCTGCATGGCGCCTTCGTGCTGAGTGACAAAGATCATGCTCGTCTGCTCAAGCTCCATACAGACCAGGCACGGAAAGGCCCAGGGGTTGTGGCTATACTCAGCGCGGCTGACATCCCCGGCCGTAACGGCTTTGGACTCTTTATTCCCCATCAACCGGTCTTTGCCTCTGACATAGTCCGTTACCGTGGCGAGCCACTTGCTCTGGTGGTAGCAGAAACCGCCGCCGCCGCCCGGGCCGCCGCCAAGCTCGTAACGGCCGAGTATGAGGAGCTGCAGGTAATCCACTCCATTGACGAGGCCATGGAACCGGGTGCGCCGGACCTCCATGAAGGCGGCAATACCGCCGATACCGTTCGTTTTCGCCGGGGACACCCGGAGCAGGCCTTTGCAGATGCCGACCTCGTTATTGAGGGTGAGTACTACACCCCCGCAATTGAACACGCCTATCTGGAACCCGAAGCCTGCCTTGCCGTTCCAGGTTCACAGCCAGCGGTTACCGTGTACACCGCAAACCAAGGCTCCGGTGCCTACCAGCAAATGATTGCCGCTTCGCTGGCTATTGAACCCGAGCAGGTTCGCGTCGTCTATACCCCGGCCGGGGGCGGTTTTGGGGGTAAGGAGGAACCGACTGTTCAGATTCAGGCTGCACTCGCTGCACGACTCACCGGTCGACCAGTGAAGGTAGTGCTCAACCGAGCTGAGTCGATCCGGATAAGTACAAAACGTCATGGGAGCCGCATTCACATTCGCCATGCTGTGCGCAAGGACGGCACCTTGTTAGCGGTCGAGACCGATACCGTAGTTGACTCTGGTTCCTATCTGTCGCTCAGTAAACCTGTTATCTTTCGCACCGCAATCATGGCTGGTGGGCCCTATGAGATTCCCAACGCCTCGATAAACTCCCGCGGCGTGTATACCAACACCAACCCATCGGGCGCCTTCCGTGGCTTTGGCAGCACCCAGATCTGTTTTGCGGTAGAGCTGCAGATGGACAAGATCGCGCGCGCTTTGAAAATCGACCCCATTGAGCTCCGTCGCAAGAATGCACTCGGGCCCGGCAAGACAACCATAACAGGACACCTCCTGCCGGAAGGGAACCCCTACCCCGAGACGGTGAACCAGGTTGCCAAGGCACTCGCAGAGGCGCTTAAGGAGACAACTCCGGCTGCCGGAAAGAAACTTGGCGTTGGGTTTGCCAGTGCCTACAAGAATGTCGGTGTCGGCAAGGGTCTGCCAGATGAAGCCTCCGCAGCGGTAGAGTTGCGCGAAGATGGCTCGGTGCGGATATTCGTCGGGGCCACCGACATGGGGCAAGGGTCGGACACCGTAATGGCTCAGATCGCGGCTGAACGGCTTGGAGTTCCCTATAGCCTGGTTGATGTTGTGTCGTCCGACACCGAACGGTGTCCAGAGGCTGGCCTCACAACCGCTTCTCGCCAGACCTTTGTCAGCGGAAACGCCGTAAATGGTGCTGCCGCGCTCCTCCTGGAAACTCTTGAAAAGCCCGACGGTCTGAACCTTGCAGGCTATACCGAGACAGAGGCCCGCGAAGCGTTGACAGAGCTGTATGAGGAACGCTACAAGGGCGAACGACTACGACTCGAGTATCGGTACCGGCCACCCCGTACCATGCCGCTCCCGGAGGACTGCGAGGCAGTAGTACCAGATCACCCAGAAGGACACGCAATCCACTTCGCCTACTGCTACACCAGCATGGCTGCAATTGTTGAGGTTAATCCCGACGGCACCGAGTTGCGAGTGCTTCGGCTCATTACAGCCCAGGACGTCGGTCGCGCCCTGCACCGCCAGAACGTTCTGGGACAGGTCGAGGGAGCGGTCATCATGGGGTACGGGTACGGGGTGCGTGAAAAGTTTGAGTCAGGGAGGAACGGCACGGCCACCACGACCATTAACTCGCTTGGGGTTCCGCGCTTCCTCGACTCGCCGGTGTTAGAGACCTACATAGTGGAG
>PXEI01000434.1 GCA_003564775.1 Spirochaetaceae bacterium | reverse complement strand
CAATACAGCACCCGATACATTGCAATTGCGGTCGGAGTTGGCGCGCTTGCTCTGCTCAGCTGGGTGCCCACCCTGTACTACTTGAGTTTCCGGATTCCAGCCACAATTCTTGCCCTTGCGGTAGTCTGTGGCGCTGGAGTGCTTCTGCTGTATCTGGGAAGACAGAACCTGCCCACGCGACGGTAGTTCAAAAGGGAGGCGGCGATATTGAGGTGTCTCGTATTGCATGCGTGCCCGACGGTTCGAACCATTGCCTCCCGACTCATTGTAGTCTTGGCTGTAACCGTTCTTGCGGGCTGTTCGCCAAAGCCTCAAGGCGTTGTGATCATTGATCCTTATCTGTCTGGCTTACTCTCACATGACGATATCGCGGGTTGGCAAGGTGCGGCTTCATCGGCAGGGATGACCCTCGAGCTTGTTCACCTGCTCCTCCCTGATGACGGAGGGCCACTGTTTGACCAGATGCGATCAGCATTGGAGTCCGGTGACAACTACCAGGTTGTGATGGTTACACCGGTACTGCTGCGGGAGGCTGAACTCCTTGCCACGTTGAGTGCCCCTCATCTTGACGAGGATGTCGTAGTGCTTGGAGTGGACGACGGCAATCTATCTTCTGGTCTGCGAGGGGTGGGATTTGATCGTGCACCTGCGTATCGGCGCCTTGGCGAGCGCCTGGCAGAGAGAGCTGACAATGCCGAGACGGCGGAGTCCAGAACTGAGTTCGACAGTACATCTGTCGCAGATTTGGTTCTGTTCCTTGCCCTTGATACTCCGGAAGCCCGTCGTGCGGCAGTCGCCCTTGGCTTAGGTGTCAATGGTAGGGTTGAAGTTCACGAACTATGGTACACTACCATTCCCGATCAAGAACGAATTCGGCGAGATATCGATGCGTGGAAGCAGCGCAACGCGGTGATGGTATTTTCCCTGGGCTCGGCGGGCCCCGCAGCGTTGCGTGTAAGCAAGGAGTTATCATTGCCCTCGGTGTTCGAGGGTGGCGCCTCAGGATATGAGAATGTGTTGTATAGTGTCGAGTTTCCATTTACCCACCTTGTCGCAGCGGCAGTAAGAGGTGAAAAGGTGGTGCCAGCAGTCCTGCGTTCGAGTTCGGAGCCAGTTGGCCGGTGATCCTGGTCTCCTGAGAC
This sequence comes from Spirochaetaceae bacterium, assembly GCA_003564775.1. Classification (GTDB taxonomy): domain Bacteria; phylum Spirochaetota; class Spirochaetia; order DSM-27196; family SLAA01; genus SLAA01. Next base: position 3,873 of record PXEI01000434.1, on the reverse strand, counting down.
AGGGATTACCAAAAGCGATACTGTAGTTTGGCTTCCCGCGTTCCGAGAATCAGAAGAGGGACAAGTTCCGAGATCAAATATCTGCACAAACCGCGCTAATCTTGGTGCTTTTGTTATGGGATGTTTGACAAAGGGATAGGGGAGAAATATAATTCACCCTGACGTGGGCCGGCAGCTGCTCACCAGTCTCGCAATTAGTTAAGGAGTAGAGTAATGAAGAGAAGCAGCCTGCTCATTCTGTGTGTGGTTGTGCTCGGAATGCTACTTACGTCCGCTGTTTGGGCTCAAGAACGTGCCAGAGCGTATCAAACGCTAACTCTGGAAGATTTTGACGACCCGGACGGCAGCCCTTGGATGGTAAGGGCAAGTAGGTTCATTCGAGAGGATTTTCCGAGCTACCAGCACGTGAGAACGTGGCCGGACGCTTTGTATCGACGTGAACCGGAAGGAAGGGAGCTTCGCTCTTTGGGTATTCATGCTCAGTTCAACCGTCGCGGATACAATTACCTTGAGATTCTTCCGGCACAAATGGGTGACGACGGCGAGTTGGTCCCGCGAATCATTCCGGGTTCGGCCGAGGAGAACATGGAACGTACCGGTATGCGCATACCCGGTCTCGCTGAGGAACTCAACCTTTGGGTGTGGGGCTCAAACCACGACTACTATCTCGAGGTCATGCTTCGTGATCATAGAGGGATGGTGCACACGCTACGGGTTGGCGACCTCAACTTCCTCGGATGGAGAAATCTGCGCGTTCAGATACCAACCTGGATACCTCAGACAACACGGCATGTTCCGGGCCCCAGCGGTTTGGAGCTGGTGAAGTTTGTTTTGTGGACTAAGCCGAATGAAAAGGTAGACAACTTCTACGTGTATCTTGATGAACTAAAGGTATTCACCGACGTCTTCGCCGCGCCTTTTGACGGTGAGTTCCTGGGTGATCCCGAGACTATCCGCGAACTGTGGAACCAAGAAGGGGGGCTGTAGTGAAACACCTGCGAAACACCCTGTTTATGGTAATAATCCTGCTTGTTTCGGGCGCCGTATGGGCTCAGCAGCAAGAAGTTGATCCGAGTCAACTCGGTGTCGATTCCGCTCAGCAACGTCTACAAGAAGTTTCGGTAACCCGTTTTGAGGATCCCGCTTTCTGGCGTGTTCATATGCCTCAAGATACCGGCGTTCTGACGTACCGTAGACTGGCAGGAGGCCCAATGGACAAAGAACCCATTGAGGCTGAGGTTGAGCTTGGAATAGAAGAGCCAGATGAGTATGTACTTGGTGTGAAGGCGGAGTTCTTCCGTCGTGGTGCAAGTACAATTTTCGTAGAAGCCTCTCGACCACTTGCCGTGCCTGGGATTGTCAAAACCCTCTCGGTATGGGTGGTTGGTCGTAACCGTCAGCATCGAATCAGTCTGGTGGTTGAGGACTACTTCGGAAATAGGAATATCCTGCCATTCGGTACTATGAACTTTTCCGGATGGAGACAAATGACCGTGGCGATTCCGCCCACTATTGTCCAACAGGATAGCTTTTACTCAGACAGGTCTGGTCTGCAAGTACTTGGCTTCCTGATCCAACTTGACCAGATGCAAACCTATGGTCAGTACTATGTGTATCTGGACGACCTCCGAGCGGTGACAGACCTCTTCGCAGAAGAAGCACGCGATCCGGACGACATGGTTGACGGCTGGTAGCCTACGCTACCAGTGGAAATTCTACTCATTGACCGTTAGACAAATGCCCTTGCTCGGAAACGAGCGAGGGCATTTTTGTCTGGATCTGGGTTTATGCCAACTGCAACAGTCGGTGTAAGTTGCGGGTTGTCAGATCGGCAGTGGCCTCTGCTGTTAATTGTAGCAGTTCGGCCAGTACTGCCAGCGTAAGGCCAATACGGCCCGGATGGTTGGTTTTTCCTCGGAAAGGGTGTGGTGTCATATACGGGGAGTCGGTTTCCACCAGAATGCGGTCGTGGGGCAGTTCAGAGACAAGGGTCCGCAGTGCCTCCGCTTTTCGAAAACTAAGGTTGCCCGCAAAAGATATGTACATGCCCAACTCAAGGCAGGCATGAGCAAAACTTGAATCTGAAGAAAAACAATGCATTATGCCGCCAGCGGCAGGCGGGTTCTCTGTGAGTGCCTCGAGTACTTCAAGATCCGCGTTGCGATTGTGGATAACGACCGGGAGCTGGTGTTCCGATGCCAAACGCAACTGGGCCACAAATAGCTCTCGTTGTTTTTCAAGGGAGGAGTAGTTGCGATACAGATCAATGCCCATCTCGCCTGCCGCGCGCACTTTAGGATGTTCAAACTGCTGAGCTAACTCGGTCATTGTTTTTGTTAAATCTAACTCGGAAGATGCTGAAGCGGATGGATGTACTCCGGCGGTGAGATACAATGCGGGGTAAGGTTCAGCCAGTTCCACGCGTTGGATGAAGTTTTTCTCGTCTATCGCGATCTCCAGACCGAAACCAAAACCGTGGTCTGCGAGCTTTTTCAAAAGAAATACTGGGTCAATGCCGTGACGCTCAATTTCCAGAAGGTGAAAATGGCTGTCGGTAGCACCCACCGGAAAGGAAATCTGATCAGAAATAGGGGTGTTTTTTGGCTGCATTGAGCTTAGTTTTCCACAGTTGTGGGAGGGCGTCAAGGCGAGGATTCTGCGCCTACCAGGGCAGACGGTTGGTAGCGGTTGTCTTGCTTTTTCTAACGGCCGTGGTCGGCTACTCCGCACAGGTTCGCCCCGCCTTTTTTGACGAGCCCGCTCAAATAGTTATGCCGCAGAATCAGCAACCGGGTCGTAGTTATCCGGTTTTTGTTGTGCTTCCCCCCACTCTCGGTACATCTGAACTCTTTGCCCCCCGAATAGGTCTGGATCCAGCCGTTCAGGAGAGTTTCATACTAGTTTTACCAGCCGGACGCCCACGTTCAGAGGACTATCTGCCGGATTTTCTTATGTTTGTGCGGTGGTATGAAGCGCGTTTGCTGCTGGACCTGGAACGTGTCTTTGGTGAGTATCCTGCGGATAGGCAGCGAGTGTACCTTGGGGGCTACTCGCTTGGTGGGGATTTGAGCTGGGCACTGTCTGCTCGTAATCCAGAGCTCATTTCGGGTGCAGTCATTTCCGGTAGCCGAACAAGCTACCCAGTTTCGCCCGATGCGCTTGAGGAAATGGCGCGTCGCGGTTTCAGGGGTGCGTTCGTAATAGGCAGCCAAGAGGCGGCAGTGCGGTATGATGGAATCAACAGGACGCACGCGCGAGTGAGTGCGGCTGGAGTCGAGACCTTGTACCGCGAGTATCCTGGATCTCATAGCCGGCGCCCCACCCCTGCCATGTATACCGAGTACATTAGCTTTGTATCCGGAGAGTCCACAGCTGGACTTGCCCCCTCACCTGCGGCGCCACGGGTTGGCTCGCAACGTGACGCTGGGGTATATAGGCCAGCGCCCGGCGGAACTCAGCCAATTCCAGGGGAAACACTGGAGTACCTCCTGCGCCGGGAAACAACTGACCGCGTGGCTCTGCGATGGCGATTTCCGTATCAGGCCAGTGACGGCGGGATACGGGGGTCCAAGGATCGTGAGCTTCAGCTGCGTCTTGAGGGACTGTGGTCGCGGCACTGGCTGCGATCGCTGACTCGCTATGACTCACTTCGAGTTGTGGGTGGAGATCGGTTGCACGTTGTATCACAAGAGTTGGGCTTTGCCTACGGCGCCGGACGTTCCCTGTGGGGAGGCGGGCTCCGAGGTGATCTGTGGCGCGAGTTTGAAGACGGGGGGGAGGCCATTCGGCGTTGGGAGTTGGTAGGCTTTCTTGGGGAGCGCTACCTGCCAATCGTGAACGAGGGCTTCCGAGGTGAAGGTAGGCTGGACTCGT
>PXEI01000377.1 GCA_003564775.1 Spirochaetaceae bacterium | reverse complement strand
GCATAGGGTCGCTTCTGTTCCCGGACGTTTTCTGCCATACTACTCGTACTATGAACACACACAATACACCTGATCAGGTCTCTTTAGATGGGCCGTCCGATACTCCGCTGATTCTTGTCACGAATGACGACGGAATCTTCTCTCCCGGGTTGCTTGCTGCAGTTGAGGGAGCCCGTCTGCTGGGCGATGTAGTCGTCGCGGCCCCAACCACACAACAAACCGCTATGGGTCGCAGCTTACGCGGGAATCCTAAGGACTTTTTCCACGCAGTTGAGTTGCCCCTGGACCCTGCCGCTCAGGTACGGGCAGAGGCGGCAGGATCGACGGTGCACCCGGTCTCGGCATTTCATATTGAGGCCACCCCAGCTCTCGTGGTGCGCCATGCCCTTGCTGTGTTGTGCCCCCTCCGGAGGCCGGACATGGTGATCTCCGGGATCAACTTTGGTGAGAACCTGGGCAACAACATCACCTTGTCCGGTACCGTGGGGGCGGCATTTCAGGCCGCGGCCCATGGGATTCCAGCCATTGCCGCCTCACGGCAGACCGCGGTCGCAAATCATTTTGAGTACGTAGATCTGGACTGGACCGACGCAACACGAGTTGTCCTGGACTGGGCTCGGCGAGTCCTTGGGCTTGTGACATCGAGCCGACACAACTCTGCGCGGGACGGGTGGCGCCCCTTTGACCAGTACGGGTTTGACGTGCTGAAGGTGGATGTACCCGACCCATGCCCGCCGGGCACCGAAGAGCGCTTAACGACCCTGGCCTCGGTACCCTACTTCCTTTCGCGCGTAGCTGATCCACAAGCCGACACCCCTATCGAGGCTGCCCGCACCTATATCAACGGAGATCGGGAGCACCTGTCTCCCGGTGACGATATCTACGCCATGGTCGTAGACCGGGTCGTCTCTATCACTCCGTTGAATCTGGACAACGGTGTCTCGCCCGAGCTGGTGCAAAAACTGCTCGCCGGAGGCTAAGAGCAGCCAAAAGTATATACCTTTAACGGTTTTCTTATTCATCGTATATACTTTTACTTGACATTCCTCCAGGTCATGTTAACCTATTACTAATGTAACCTTGTACCTAGGAGGTAGGAGATGAGAGAAGGAAAGACAAAACAACGAGCCACACTGCTTGTTGCAGTCGCTACGCTGTTGGTGTTTGCCGTAAGTCCGGTATTTGCCGGAGGCGCTCGCGAGGCTGACGGTCAGGTAACAATCCGTATAGCCGAGCATCCGGGTCCACATGTTCAACCGCTGGAGGAGTACTTCATTCCTCGTTATGAAGAGCTCACCGGAGTCAGAATTGAGATGGAGGTACTCCCGCCGGATCAACTATGGCAGCGCATGGCGCTTGAGGCCCAGTCGGGCAGCAACTACTACGACATTGGCTACCACAGCCCAGGCTGGTTTGGGTACTACTATGAGTCGGTTGCTGATCTGCGACCCTACATGGAGCGCAACAACTTTGACCTGTCACAGTACTCAGAAGCGGTTCAAGAGTCACACATGACAAATGAGTTGCTGAGACCGGGTGAGATCATTGCGCTCGCACGGAATCCACAGACTCCTATCTACGCGTACCGCACCGACTGGTTTGCTCATCCTGACGAGCAGGCTAACTTCCGGGCTGAGTACGGCTATGATCTTGCTCCGCCCGAGACCTGGGAGCAGCTCTACGATATTGCCGAGTTCTTTACCCGACCCGCAGGGGCCACGGTGGCCGGTGAGACACTGAGTGAAGCCCTGTATGGTTACTCTGCGTCCATTAGTGCTCCGGGTGGTATGGCACGCGCCTTCCTGGCAATTGTCTACTCCATGGGCCTTGATGGCTTTGATGAGAACTATCAGACCGACCTGGACAACCCCATTCTCCTTGATGGTGTAGCGTACTGGCAGCGGTTGGTAGAAAACACCTTCCCGCCAGCAGCAGCAACCTGGAACTTTCTTGAGCACCTTGACTACTTCCGCAACGGACGTTTGGCAAGTGCCGAGCTGTGGCCGGAAGGCGTAATGCGCGCTGAAGACCCTGCAGGTCAGGCGGTGGGCAATGTTGGGTACTCAACATTTCCCCGTTGGGAAGGAAACCTTGCCGATCTGCCTATTGGTCGCTCATTCCTTGGTGGTGGTGGAATTCTCATGTTTGACACCCCGCGCTCGGAAGAGGCCTTCAAGTTCCTGCAATGGGTTTACGAAGAAAACGCTGTTGAGTTCACCAAACGAACCGCAATGTTTGCCCGTAACGACCAGTTTGAGAACGAGGAAGTACTGGCTTCCGCAGACTTCTACGACACCTTCCTGCCAGCGTTTGGCGAGCAAATGGCCTACGGCTTCCCACGGCAGGATATTGCTGAGTGGGGTGCAGTCATGTACACCCCGGTTGGTGAGTTTGCTGCTGACGTGATTTCCGGTGTTATGACCCCGCAAGCGGCGCAACAGCGGCTTGTAAACAACATGAACACAGTTTTCCGTGAAGAAGGTTATATCGACTAATTCTCTTTCACGGGCCTTCAACTGCGCCGAGGCCGTATAGGTCTCGGCGCAACTTGAAGGCTTTCTCACTCTTCCAAGAAGCGGGGTGCTATGGCAAGTCAAAGGTTTTTTCGGCCCTGGGGTTTTATTCTTCCGGGTATCGTTCTGGGAATCATAACGCTTGTGGTTCCTATTGTAATGGGCTTCCGCTATAGTTTGCATCGTATTCGCCTTTACAGACTGTCGGACCAGGTTTTTGTTGGGTTTCAGAACTACATGCGGCTGTTTGACGACCCGCTCTTCATGATGTCGGTTCGGGTTACCTTCTGGTTCACCATAGGGTGTACAATTCTTGCGGTTGTATTTGGGCTTGCAATCTCTGCAGTCATGAGTACGCGAGGCATTCGTGGTACCGGTGCTGCGCGGTTTTACATGGCCTTCTATCTGGTGCCCTTTGTTGCGACGCAGGTTGTTGTTGGTATGCTGGGCCGGCTCTACATCTGGGAGCCTGAGTACGGCATGATCAACTGGATTATCGGACTCGTGGGCATGGATCCAGTCGGGGGGCTCATTAGCGCGGACACCGCTCTTATGGTTACCACTATCACCAACTCGTGGCGGCTTGTTCCCTTGGCGCTTCTGGTCTTTTACGCCGCTTTGGCCACTATTCCAGATGCCATTGTGGAGTCGGCCGAGGTTGACGGGGCTTCTGCCCTCACCATCTTTTTTCGCATCAAGCTGCCTATGATTCGCTTTCACATCAGTTTTGTGACGCTCATTATCCTGACCTCAGCATTTCGTGAGTTTGATCTGGTGTATGCCCTGAGCGGCCTCGGCCCCGGCCGTTCTACCAATGTTATGAGTCTGCTCGTGTATCACATGGGACTCTCAACGGCCAATATCGGTCTGGCCAACGCTATCTCCTTTATCATGTTTGGAATGGTTGCGGTGCTGGCGGTGGTGTACATCAAGGCAGCCAAGCTTAGCGAGATGAGGGAGTAGAACGGTATGAATACGCATAAACTACGAAGAGCTCGGTCGCTTGCGGCCAGACACGTGGTGCTGAGCATTTGGTTGCTCATCTGTATAATTCCACTGGTGACCCTGGTGCTGGCGTCGCTCAAGCCAGCTGGGCTCTTTATGACAATTCCGGAGATCTTTTCCTTTAGTGGATTCTCGTTAGAGAACTATGGACGCGCCTGGAGGCAGGGGAACTTCCCATTCTTTTTGCGGAACAGTCTCATTATAGCCACCGCGTCCTTGGCGGTAGTGCTTGTCGTGTGCACCCCTATGGCATACGGAATCACGCGGCTCGGTTCAGCCAAGATGCGTAACTTTCTGGTGTTCTCCATTCTGAGTACACGCTTCCTACCCTACGTTGTGCTTGCCCTGCCCATGTACTTGATCTTCAGGGTTGTTGGGCTTTCCGGAACCTTGTTCGGACTGATACTGGCGCACCTGGCTATGCAGCTACCGTTTATGGTGTGGCTCATGCTTGGGTTCTTCTCGGGCGTGCCGGTGGAGGTTGAGGAGTCGGCAATTATTGATGGGTGTACTCCCTTTCAGACCTTCATGCTCATTAGTTTGCCCATGGTACTGCCCGGACTTAATGCTGCGGCAATCCTGGCCTTCATTATTTCGTACAACGAGTTTTTGTTCGCCTTCTTCCTTGCGGGCTACGACGCTCAACCGCTTACGGTTGGAATTGCGCGCTTTGTTGGTGGCGGTGAGACGGCGGCACAGTACGGAGTCATTGCGGCATACGGCAGTATGATCATTATTCCTATTGTCATTTTTGCACTTGTGGTTAATCGCTACATCGTTTCCGGTATGACCCAGGGTGCGGTCAAGGGATAGTGCAGACGCCTGCGAGTAGACGAGTATGAAACAGGTATTTGCTGGCATTGACCTCGGAACATCAAGCGTCAAGGTTGACATCACTGACTCGCACGGAAGACTTCTGGCGGAGCACAGCTCCGGTTACTCGACAAGCTCCCCAGAGATCGGGTGGGCTGAGCAGGATCCCGAGGAGTGGTGGCAGGCGGTCTGGAGCTCGCTGTGCAGCTGTGTAGCCCAGGTGCGTGGTAGAGAAGGCTCCTTTGAACTCAGTGGTATTGGGGTAACCGGGCAGATGCACAGCTCGGTGCTTCTTGGTGCTGACGGAGCTCCAGCAGGACCAGCCATAGTGTGGATGGATGCACGCGCGCGTGAGCTCATGCCGGAGATAGAAGCCACGCTGCAACGGAAAGCGCTGCACCGCGTCCTCAAGAACACCCCTGCTCCAGGTTTGACCTTGGGTACCCTTGTGTGGTTGCGCAGGCACAGGCCGGAGGTGCTGGACTCAGCTGCCCACCTGCTTATTGCCAAGGACTATATTCGTTACCGTCTGACCGGCGAGATTGCAACCGACATTACCGACGCCTCCGGGACCCTCATGCTTGATATGAACAAGCGGGCCTGGTCCTCCGAGGCATGTGAGACCTTTGATATCCCATCCCGAGTTTTACCAGAGATCAGACTGCCTTCAGAGGTTGCTGGCAAACTACGTAGAG
>PXEI01000304.1 GCA_003564775.1 Spirochaetaceae bacterium | reverse complement strand
ACGCGGCCCCGTGCACGCGCCATAGTGCTGATCTCTCCGAACAATCCAAGCGGTGCGGTTATAGAAGCACCCCGCCTGGAAGCCATTCTGGCTGCAGCTGCCCGGCATGGATTGGTGGTAATCCTGGACGAGGTCTTCCGCGAGTTTGTGTACGAGGCTGCACGGCCCGGGCAGCAGCTGGCCTCGGCAGCGGAGGCAGCGGGGGCCCCACAGGCAGCGACGGCCCCACAGCCGCCGGCGGCGATGGGTGCTGGCGCGCTGCTGGTGCGCATTAACGGTATCTCAAAGATGTTTGCCTGCCCGGATATCAAGCTGGGTTGGATGGTGGTGGAGGGCGGTAGCGCGCAGGGCGTAACCCGCAAGGAACTGCTGCAAGCTCTAGAAGTTGCGGCCGACGTGTATCTTTCTGCTTCTGGACCGGCTCAACATCTTGCTCCCGCCTTGTTTGCAGAAGGCATGGGGTTCGTTGCCAGTATGCGGGTAGAGCTGGCCCAACGGCGGGAACTGCTTCTTCAAGAGCTTTCGGGCCTCAGGGGTATTTCCTACATCGCGCCAGCCGGGGGCATCCATTGCATTCTCGAGATTCCTGGACTGTCGGTAGATGATGAAGAGTTTGCGGTGCGGGCGGTACGCGAGGAAGGGCTCTATGTTCACCCGGGCTACCTCTACGGCATCCACAATCGCACCGCCCTGGTGTTGAGTTTTCTCTCCCACCCCGACCAAATTCGTGAGGGTATGGTTCGGCTGCGGCGACTGCTCCGGCGATTGTAGGGCTGCATCCTGGCGGATTTGCGGCACGCGGCTGCCTCCAGTGACCCGGTGCCAGACTCCAGTACTGGCGGATCTACGGCGCCTGGATTTGCTTTCCAAACCCGCTGGCGCTACACTAATACCATGTATGTTAGTTCCGACCGTGCACCACGACCTTTCTCACTCCCTCCTGAGTTCCAGCTTGGGGTAGCAACATCCGCCACGCAGATTGAGGGCGGCGAACTGCAACACAGTTGGAACCGACATGCGGAACAGGGACACATACGTGACAACAGCAGCCCGGCCCGCGCATGTGACCACTGGAACAGGGTCAAACAGGACACCGGTCTGCTGCGAACGCTCGGGGTTAACTCGTATCGACTTGGTATAGAGTGGGCTCGGGTTGAACCGGAGCGCGGACGCTTTGACGAACAGGCCCTGGCCCAGTATCGAGATGAAATTCAACTCCTTGTTGATTCTGGAATACTGCCGATGGTGACGCTGCACCACTTCACCAATCCTCTGTGGTTTGAAGATGCTGGTGGTTTTGCAGCCAAAGACGCGCCGGACACCTTTGCCGCGTACGTAGAAGCGGTGGTGAAAGCAGTCGGTGACCTGGTGCCCCAATGGATCACCGTCAATGAGCCAAACGTCTATCTGTTCAATGGGTATCTTTTTGGTGTGTGGCCGCCAGCTAAGCACTCCATGCGTGAGTTGCGCAAGGCAGCTCGCGGTTTGGTGACATCATCACAGTTGGCCGCCGAGGTGATCCGAAGTGGCCGAGGCGCCGACGGATTCAGTGACGCTGAAATTGGGGTGGCGCATCATCTTCGCGCGTTTGAGCCATTACCTGGGAAACTGTCGGCCTTTGCTTGCCAGCGCGCAGAGCGTGAGTTTCAGGAGCGCTTTGTAGACTCAATGTCAGATGGCATGGACTTTCTTGGCGTCAACTACTACACCCGGGAGCGCATTGGGTTTTCCTCAAGTCGTAGATCAAGTTTCATAAAGCGAGCAGAGAGCGAGAATGGCGCACGAACTGACCTGGGGTGGGAGATCTACCCTGGCGGGTTAAGCACCTTACTCCGGCGTTACGCCAAACGCTCGGGGCTCCCGGTGATCATAACCGAAAATGGCGCAGCAGACTCTGGCGATCGATTTCGCTCACGGTTCATTTACGACCACCTGCGTGAGCTGCATCTGCTGATGGAAGAGGGCCTGCAAATTGGAGGGTACTTTCACTGGACGCTCATGGATAACTTTGAGTGGCTCGAGGGTGAGTCAGCGCGTTTTGGACTCTACGAGTGTGATTTTGAAACTCAGCAACGCACACTCCGCACAAGCGGAGAGTTCTATCAGGCGCTCTGTGCTGCGCATGGAGTGACTCACGAGATGATCTCGCGGTACCTTTTCTGATCGGTGAGCAGGAACACACCCGAACTGCCGACACGACGCACCCGGCAGGCCTTGTGCGTATGGCGTTAGAAGACTTCGTGGATCCGTTTTAGCACATCCTCAAGCTCTTCCTTGCTTAGGTCCCACCCGGTGCGGCAGTCGATGTTGTCGTGCACGGCGTACCCTTCCGCCTCGTTGCCCATATGCACCAGATACCGGGTCTTGTCCCACTCGGGCAAGAACTCAAAATCGAGTTCCTGTTTGAGTGCCTCGACGTCAACAATGTCGTGTACTTCATCCGGGTACAACAGTACCAGCACATCGTCTCGGTACACCCCATGACCGTTCATAAGCTTTTTCTCGTCCGGGAATATCCGCATCCAGACAACGCGATCATCATCCTGATCCAGAAAGTAGCGCTCGAGCAGTTTGTACTTCATCTCCCCTCCTCCGCGCGCAGTATAACGCGCACCGGGCTTGGGTTGCCAGTGTAAGGAAGTTGGAATGAGAGTCCAGTCTTTGAGCTGCGGCTGCGGAGCTCACGACGCAGCAAGAATCAGCGCAAGCGCCCGGCGCACCTCCCCCTCGGCGCCGTCGCGCCGCGCTTCCAGGTATTCCCGCATACCCGGCATGTCCAGCGCCTGAATCAACAGCAGTCGTCCGGCCGAGCGGTACGGGTTTTCGGGGGTGGCGAGCAACTCGACCACGGGGGCCACGGTCTCAGGCACACGTGAAACCGAGAGCCTTGACGCGATATCCTCAATCTCCAGCGCCAACAAAAGGCGTTTGCCATGTGAGTCTCCAATCCCAAGTAAGGTACCCAACTCCTGTCGAGCCGCACCTGCATAGGGCCCGCTCGGAGACAGGAGGATTACGCGTTCCAGCAGCGGACGCACTGTGCTGAGCCGATACCCGGGAATAAGCTCCTTGAGTGCGTCGACCAGCCCCATGTAGTACCCCGGGAAGCGATGCAGGAAGGGTTCAAGAGCGGCGTAACGATCAAGGTCAGTCCCGCTAATCTGGCCGCCCTGCTGACTGTACGCGAGGTAGTCCTGGTACGCTTCTAGTCCTGCGCGCGCCGCCACGCCGCCGTAGGCGGTGCAGTCCAGAGACTGTTCGCGGGTACCGCCGTTGGAGCTGGTGGCGGCGGTGGCGCCCGGCACGATAGGGGGTGTTTGGGCGGCACCATATGCGAACGCGAGTTCCGCAGCGGCCGCTTCTGCGAACTGAGCAGCGTCGGGAATGCCAAGCGCTCTGTAGAGAATGCCCGCAGTGCGGAGGGTTTCGTATTCCAAGCCCCGCTGTGTGTGTAAGACCTCTATGGCGCATAGAGCCGAGGTCAACTCGGCAGCACGGAGTTCAAGCTCTATGAGAACGGCGAGGGTCTCGGTCTGCAGTGAGGCCATGCCGGGAACGCTATACAACGGGCGTAGTAACTGCACCGCCTCGGTGTCCCTGCCGAGGGCAGCAAGCGCTGCCGCGCCGCCAAGCCGAAGGTGCTCTTCGGTGCGCGCCGGGTCATCTGCATGCGGCTTGTGCGCAAGTCCGGCCTGCGCGGCTTCAACGGCCGCTTCAAACTGCTCCGTGCCAAGCAGTTGTTCTAGCTCTTGCAAGTAGTGGCCTCGCTGCGGAGGAGTCGGCGGTGCGGTGCAGCCCGATAGCAACGCCAGGAGAACCAGCGCTACCGCCGCCGTTACCGCCGCCGCCATTACCACGTTCCGTGCATCTGTTCTCGTCATATATCAGTACTCCTGCTCATAGGTCGGTAAACGCCATGGAGCGATAGCGAACAGCAATTTGTTGCTCCCACGACAGCCCGGTTGCGTAGGGGTCAAACTGATTGTAACCATGACTGCGGAACCGGTCGTCTTCACGATAGCGGTAGGTCAGGGTGTGGTGCTCACGGGTGGGGTTCACAAGGTCGTTGACGTGCTTCACAAAGACGGCATCGGCGCCAGCCTGCCAGGCTTCAGAGGCAGAACCAAAGTCGCGCATTGCGCGCAGATACGCGTCCGAGCCAAACTCCTGGGCGATGATGCGGGTATAGGCATGGAGGTCGGAAACGTAGCCGTTCGCCGCCAGAACCGGGCGCCCACCATCTGTGGCAGAGGCGCGGTTTACCGCGTTGGCAATCTGCCACATGCTAATAGTTGGGTCGACAAGTTGATGCGCATTGATGGCGATAGTGGCGGCGCACAGCGTGTTGCGCGCGAACCCGGTTGAGTCCTCTACCTGATGTTGATAGAAGAGGTGATCCTGGGCCCGGCCATCCAGAAAATCTCTATAGAACTCGGTTGCCTCTCGGTACATAAATGCAAGGTTGGTCTCACGTTCACTGGGAGCGGAGTTCCCATAGGAATAGTTCCGTCCAATTAATCCGGCAAGCTCACTCACGGTGCGGTCCATGTTGCCGGTAGTTCTCCAGTCGGCCACAAACATACGCGAGTAGTCGAGTCGTGCACCAAGCATGTCCTGCGACCGGGTATCAAGCTGCAGAACCCCTCCTTTCCCAAGAAAGTAACCGTCGCGGTAGCTCCCGCCTTGAGCGGCTATGAGTTCACCGAGCTGGGCGGCGTCCACCGAGCCCCCAAGACCGGAAAGGAGCTCCGAAAGGTGTTCAAGGCGGTCGCCATCACGATATCGACCTATTTCATGCTCCTCCCCCCCGGAGCCCTGGTAGTAGAGCCCACCACGACCGTCGTCCATAAGCGAAACCGTTCCGTCGGCGCCCTCCAGAATCAACCAGTAGTCGTCGCTGGAGTCGTAGCGTGCGGCAACGTACCGCGCAAAGGAGTCCTCACCTGCTCCGAGCATGACCAGATCCACCAACACGTCGCGGTCGGCCATGAGGTACCGGCTGCCGTAACGGTTGTCGGCAGAAATACGACCGGCCATCTCGGTGTGT
>PXEI01000063.1 GCA_003564775.1 Spirochaetaceae bacterium | reverse complement strand
GAAGGGCAAGTCCAGTTCGCTGCAGGGGGTGTGGCAAGAGACTTTCTGTTGAAGTATCAGACTCGTGTAAGATAATACGAGAAAACTACGAGTATCTTACACAACCCTGATAGTAATTGTTTGAGCGAATAACCACCCTACCCACCGGTAGCGCTTTGACACCCGCGGGCGCTTGGGGAGCTGGTTTGGGGAGCAGCCCTGGGCGGCGCGTTTAGGCGCCCCGCAGGAGCCCTGCAAGCGCGTTCAGGCGCGTTCATGCACCCCGCGCAGGCGCCCTGCAGGCGCCCCGCAGGCACCTGTCGCCCACGCCCAATGTTCACCGATGCGGCAATTTACAATGGACATCGCCCCCCTATCTCATGCTACACTAATTCTATGTCAACCAAAGTATTGATCGTGGACGACTCCATGACTGCACGTCATTTCCTGAAAAACTGCCTCGCAGAGCGTGACGTTCAGCTTCTGGAGGCCAAGAATGGTCAGGAAGCGCTTGAGGTCTTTGCCGCTGAGAATCCGGATCTTGTTTTTCTGGATATTACTATGCCGGTAATGGACGGCTTTGAAGCCCTGCCAAGACTCAAGGAGTTGGGGCCGCGTACTCCCATTGTGGTACTGACGGCGGATGTTCAGTCCAAAACTGTTGAGCGAATTATGGACCTTGGTGCGTTTCTTTTTCTCAAGAAGCCTCCGCGAAAGCCTGTAATTCTAGATGCGTTAGATAAGTGTTTGGAGGCAAATGCCCAATGACCGACACACTAACGGAACTTGAACTGGACAGCCTTCAGGAAATCATGAACATGGCGTTTGGCCAGGCGGCTGCTGATTTAGCAGAGGTGGTAGACGTCTTTGTTCAATTAAATGCGCCTAGAGTTCAGCTCCTTTCTATGAGCCAACTTGAACAACATCTGATCTCGACAATTCCATCCTATGAGACATCCCGAGTTGTTGAGCAACACTACCGTGGTGAAGGTGACGGGGTTGCCTTACTAATTTTCCCTCATGGTGCCGAACATCAGTTGGTTTCGTTGTTCCAACCCGAACACGATGAACTCTTAGAGTCTGATACAATTCTTGAGTTGGAACGTGAGGTGCTGATGGAGGTAGGCAATATTCTCATTGGCGCCTGTATTGGGCGGTTGTTCGATCTCCTCAAGCGTGCCGTCACGTATCTCCCACCACGCTGCACAAACGGACACGCATTTACGGGGCTGGTTGAATCGGGCGGCTTTGCTGAAGATGACTTTGCGATCATGATCCAAACCTGTTTCAACTTTGAAGACCGCGAGGTTTCGGGGCACCTCTTTCTTGTCAACAGGCAACACTCGCTTCCTGCCCTCAGAAGTGCACTGGTTGAGTTTTGGGGTAATCTGTGAAGGCGACCGATATCCTGGATACACTACCAATTGGACTCGTAGTGCTTGACCGTTCGTATCGTGTACAAAGCTGGAATCACTGGATGACAATTCACAGCGGGATACAACCCAACACAATTCTCAATCACAGCGTGTTTAACTACTACCCGGGTCTCAACAAACCCAGCTTTATCCGGGCCTGCAAGACCGTGCTCACCTTCGGCAATGTTGTGTATTTGTCACAGAAACTACATCGTTACCTGTTTCCTTTCAAACTGCCGGGTGGCGACGAAACCGATTGTGAGTACATGCAACAAAGTTGTACCATGTCGCCTATCCATTCAGAAGATGGGAGTATTAACCAGGTTGCAATTGCGGTTCATGATGTGACCGATGCAGTTCGCATGGAACGGCGACTGCGGCGCGTCAATAATCTTGACGACCTGACCGGCGCCTTTAATCGGCGGTATCTTGATCAACGGCTCCAGGAAGAGTTTGACCGGCATCGACGTTACGGCCGCGACTTGAGTATGTGCATCTTTGATTTAGATCACTTTAAAGACACCAACGACTCAATTGGGCATTTGGCCGGTGATCACGCCCTCATTGAAGTTCGAAAACGTGTAACGACTCACCTGAGAGATATCGATGTTCTAGCCCGTTTCGGTGGAGAGGAGTTTGTCTGCATCTTGCCGGAGACATCACTTGAGGACGCACTCCAGGTTTCGGAACGACTACGCGCGAGTATTGAAGAAACCGAACTCCACTGGAAAACACAGCAGTTCAAGATTACCGCAAGCTTTGGCGTTGCGACCCTGAGTCCCGAGATGCTTGAGGCCAGAGACATGCTGGAAGCTGCGGACAAGGCGCTCTACAAGGCCAAAGAGAAGCGCAACTGTGTGGTGAGTAGTGCCGAGTTCAGCGGGACACAGGCTTCACCGTTCGAGCAGGCGCCGCGGCCGCAAGTGACCCTGTAGTCCTGGGTGTATCGATATATTCGCTCCCGCCTTCAGCCCGGCAGAGAAGATCTCGTTCTTACGGTAACGTGATCCCCGCCCCCGCTGTACCCTAAGCTTCCCGCCAAAAACGAGTCTGGATGTGTGTTCCTCAGTCTCTTGACGCACGCTGATCAGCGCGGTTTCAAGAGCAACGCTTTCGGCGGTGGCAGACTCTTGCTGGCCAGTACGCGAGGCCCGCAGCTTGTGCCCAAGGCCCTCGCCAAGACCGGCGTAGAAGGCCACCTCACCCCCACCGCTTGCACGACCTACGCCGTGCTCACGCCGCAACTCGCGGAAGACTCGTAACAGGTACTCAAACACGTACTCGGCAATCTCAATGTTGGCTTCCGTCCCATAAAGCAACAGCCGCCGCTGACTATCGCCTGGTTCTATGAGCGGAAACACGAAAAAGAACTCGCCCAGCAGGCCGCTAATAATCTTGACCTCGGAACCCAGGCGCTTTCCGGCCCAGGCTTCAACCGCGTGGAGTTGCAAATCATCCGGGTTCTGCGCACCCAGCAAACTCAGGTTGTACTGTTGGAGTAGTTGATTGGCCTTGGCCGTGGCTAGCTCGGCCTCGTGCTGGTTTGGGCTGGAGCCCAGTGCCAGTAACTTGCGAACCCTGGATGCCAGCCGCCGGGCCGCTGGCTGCAGTTCCCTTGCCGTATCGTCGTGTATGAGCCTGGTGGCACTATCACCTTCAAGCACTCCCTCCAACCGGCACCCGGCCGACCCGGGGATCTCAAGCCGTGAGCACCACCGCCTGAAGGCCGGGCCATGCCCCAACTCACTATCGTGATGATACGCGGCAAAGTGGGCCAGCTCATGGCGCAGGACATGCCCCAGAATAGCCTCGTGGTTCCCGTAAACGAGCGCCTCTCGAACACAGATGCGGTGCGGCTCTGGCTGGTAAAAGCCCAACAGCCTGCGCCCGCCACGAAAGATCAGCACCTGGAATGGAGGCACAGGATCGCGGAACACACGGTAGGAGCGTAGGATATCCTGCGCCTGCTGTTGCAGGCGCCCGCGGATAAGGTTAAGTGTGTCGCTGTATAGGAATCTCTCGCGTTCGGACACTCTTTGCCGATCAGTCGGCCGTTCAGCTTCAGTCAATGCGTGTTACTCGGTGTTAACCCGGTGCTACTTGGTGCTTCGCAGTTACCTGGCAACTACTCAGCAACCGACTGTTCGTTCTCGGATACCTCGAACTGTGAAACCAGGCCCACGAGCCCGCCGATGAGTTCCTTGTTCTCTCCACTCATTACCGAGACGTTGGTAACCGAGGTGTTGATCTCGCCAACACCGGTCTGCATCTCGTCTATGCTTTCACGTACCTGACGGCTAATCTCCTGAAGCTTGCCAATCTCATCCAGAACGGCTGCGCGGCCGGTACCAATCTCTTGCGCACCGGTGGTAACCTGCATCATGAGCGCGTTCATGTGCTCGAGTGCCGTCATAATCTCGCGGCTGCCGGTGTTCTGTTCTTCCAGCGCCTGGCGTATCTCAGCCCCAAGTCTGCTGACCTCACGAATCATCTCAAGCACCAGTGCAAACTTCTGTTCGGCACCGTCAGAGGTGTCGGCAACTCCGTCAATGAGCCCTTTAATGCTCTTAAGTGAGGCTCCCGTGGCCTTTGCCTGCTGTGAGGCCTTCTCGGCCAGTGCCCGGATCTCCTCGGCCACTACCGCAAACCCGTGACCGTACTGACCGGCGTGGGCGGCCTCAATTGCTGCGTTCATAGCAAGGAGGTTGGTCTGCGCGGCTACGGTAGCAATAACTCGGTTTGCCTCTAACAGACTGTCAGACTCTGCGGCAACCTCTTGCAGGCTGCTGTTGACCGCACCTACCCGTTGCTTGCCGTCCTCGGCTGCCCCAACCAGTTCCTTTATGCGACTGTCGGACTGCTCGACACTGCGTCCAATAGAGCTAATGTTTGAGAGCATCTGTTCAATAGATGCCGAGGACTGCGTCACCGCTCCCGCCTGTTGTTCAATGATCTGTTCAAGCGAGTTGATGTTACGGTCTATTTCCTCAACCGCGCTGCTTGAGTCGCCAACACTTTGGGTTTGCTTCTCAATAAGCCCGGCAACGCTTTCTATGTTGGCAGCGATCTGGTTTACGGCCGCGGCCATTTCTTCCATGTTCGAGGCAAGACCAATACCGGTTTCATCCAGGCGTCCGGCCGAACCGCGAATCTTAATGATCATGAGTTCCAGCGAGCTGCTGAAGTCATTAAAACTCTGGGCCAGTTGTCCAATCTCGTCCTGGGAGCTCACCGGTAGGCGACGGGTTAAATCTCCCTGACCCTTTGCAGCGTCATTCAGCGCCGCTGCGGTTCGCTGAATGGGCCCAAGCACACGTCGGGTAACGTAGAACAGGAAGCCGCTGGTAACCGCCAAACCCAGCAGTGCAACAAGCACAAAGGTCATAAATACTGCGTTAAACCGTGCTGCAAGTTCTGCCTCACGTTCGGCCAACAGCGCGTCAATATCAACTGTGTAAGCTCCGGTACCAATGACCAGATCAAAGGGCTCAAAGTACATGCTGTAGCCCCGTTTCGGCTCGGGCTCCGTCTGCCCGAGTCGTGGGAAGTAGTAGTCTGTAAAGCCCCCGCCTTGCATTGCTGCTTCGCGGATATCCTGAATCAGGTAGTTGCCGACTGCGTCCTGCATGTCGTTGCGGTTTGTACCCTCCACCGCTTCGTTACCAT
>PXEI01000138.1 GCA_003564775.1 Spirochaetaceae bacterium | reverse complement strand
TCGAGCTTAAAAACCCACTGGTGGTTGGTGCAAGTAGTGTTACCGGACACATGGACTCAATCAAGAAGATTGAAGACTCTGGTGCGGGAGCTCTGGTCATTAAGTCACTTTTCGAGGAAGAAATCCAGCTTGAGCGACACAAACTCGACAAAGATCTGGAGATGTACGACGACTGGCATGCAGAAATGACCAATATTTTCCCTGAGCTTGAGCACGCCGGGCCCGATGAGCACCTCATGTGGACTCGTAAGGCAAAGGAAGCCGTATCTATCCCGGTTATTGCAAGCCTCAACGCAGTGCAACATGACACTTGGGTTGAGTGGGCGGCTAAACTGGAGGAGACCGGAGTCGACGGCCTTGAGCTCAACTTTTTTTCGGTGCCCACCGACCCCACCAAAAGCGCCAAAGAGATTGAAGAAGAGCAAATTGCCGCACTCACGGCAGTAAAGAAAAAGGTAAAAATTCCGGTATCAGTTAAGCTCAGCGCATTTTATACCAGCCCGCTGGAGATGGTTCACCGCATGGACAAAGTCGGTGTTGAAGGTTTTGTGCTTTTCAACCGCATGTTTCATCCCAGTTTCGATGTAGAGAAAGAAACCGCACGCTTTCCGTTTAACCTGTCCACCTCAAGCGACCACCGCCTTGCGTTGCGCTATGTTGGGCTCTTGGCTGGCGAGATCAAAGGCAGCCTCTGTGGCTCTAACGGTGTACACACAGCTGAAGACGCAATTGAAATGCTCCTTGCTGGTGCCGATTCATTTCAGGTCGTAAGCGCACTGTATCGCAACTCCATTAAGCATGTGGGAACAATTGTGAGCGGCATTGAGAGCTGGATGGACAAGAAAGGCTACGCCTCTGTGAACGACTTCCGCGGTAAGCTGAGCGTTAAGAACTCCGGCGACAAGTGGAGCTACCGTCGAGCACAGTACGTCAAAATGCTGTTGCGCGCGGACGACTACGTAACTCAGCCTAAGCTGATCTAGTCTTGTATAGTTAACCGTTTTTATTCCACACTGTACAGGCACCAGGGGCGCTACCCCTGGTGCCTGTTTTTTTTGAGGAGTGCATCATTGATCGTCACCACCGGGGAGTTCGGCCGCACGCGCGCGGGGGAGTTGGTTAAGAGTTTTCGCATAGAAAACTCACGTGGAACAGCATTCACAGTGCTCAGTCTGGGGGCTATCATAAGCTCTGTACAGGTGCGGCCGGAACCAAACGCCCCGCCAGAGGAACTTACCCTTGGCTACTCCAGTGTTGAGGAGTATGAACGCAACGCCCCGTATTTTGGTGCTACGGTAGGGCGGGTCGCCAACCGCATAGCGGGCGGCCGTTTTGAGCTCTACGGCACTCACTACCAGCTCGAATGCAACGCGCCGGGCAATCATATTCATGGTGGATACACCGGGTTTGGCCGCAGAATGTGGGATACTGAACTCCAGGCAGCCTCGGAACAGGCCGGTGTTCGGCTTCGGCGGGTGAGTCCGGACGGAGAGGATCGTTATCCGGGCAGGGTCGAGGTGGAACTCACGGTTACGCTTAATGAGTCCAATGAGCTGCGCTTTGAGTACCGCGCGGTTGCGGATAAAGCTACTCCGATCAACCTCACCAATCATTGCTACTGGAACCTCGCGGGGAGCACAGCGCGCGATATTCGCGACCACGAGCTAAAGCTTTTATGCGATGCGTACTTGCCGGTAGACGAGCGCCAGATCCCAACCGGGGAGTTGAAACCGGTAAAGGGAACCGCCTTTGACTTCACATCCCCACGCCGCGTTGGTGAGAGGATAGACGCCTTGGGCGCTGGTATTGACCATTGTTTTCAGGTGCGTGGTGAGCCGGGTGAGCTTAGGCCAGCAGCCCGGGTGGTAGATCCATCAACTGGACGGACAATGGAGATAGAGACCACCACTGCGGGGCTACAACTCTACACCGGCAACTTACTTGCTGGCGAGCTCGAACGCGGTAACGGAGGGCGGACAGTCCCCGCGCATGCGGCGCTCTGCCTTGAAGCGCAGGGATTTCCCGACGCGGTGAACCGGCCCGAGTTTCCCAGCATCATTCTGGAGCCGGGAGCGGAGTACCGTCAGACGACGGTCCACCGCTTCCGATACATACCTACTCGTTAACAACCTCGTACTCGGCGTCCTCTACGCCGGACTCGTGCCCGCCGGTGGCGCTGTTGCCGTTGTGGCTCCCGTTGCCATTACCGTTGTGGCTCCCGTTGCCATTACCGTTGTACCCGCCGTTGGTAGGGCCGTTGGTAGGGCCGTTGGTAGGGCCGTTGGTAGGGCCGTCGCCGGTGTGACCCTGGCCGGCACCCGCGGAGTCAGCGTAGACTGCGGCGCCAAGCGCCTGTGCAGCCTGTTGCAGCTCGTTAATGGCCGCCTCGGCTGCATCGGCATCTTGCTTCTCAACCGCGCTCCGTACCGAGGCAATGGCAGTCTCAATTCTGGCGCGATCACTCTCGGAGACCTTAGCTCCATGTTCGGACAGGGTCTTTTCGGTCTGATACGCAAGGTTGTCGGCTTCGTTCAGCGTCTCTATTCGCTTGCGAGCCTCTTTGTCCTCACCCGCATGCTTTTCGGCCTCATGTACCATCCGTTCAATCTCTTTTTCGTCGAGACCAGACGAGGCTTCAATGCGAATCCGCTGTTCCTTGCCGGTACCAATATCCTTGGCCGATACATGAACAATCCCGTTCGCGTCGATATCAAAGGCCACCTCAATCTGCGGCACGCCACGTGGTGCGGGCGGAATTCCCACCAGTTCAAAGCGGCCAAGGCTGCGGTTATGCGCGGCCATCTCACGCTCACCCTGCAACACATGAATGCTCACCGCGTTCTGGTTGTCCTCGGCGGTGCTGAATACCTGGCTCTTGCGTGTTGGAATAGTCGTGTTGCGTTCAATAAGCCGTGTTGACACACCACCCAGGGTCTCAATGCCGAGCGACAGCGGTGTCACATCCAGCAACAGTACATCGTTTACCTCACCACTCAGCACACCGGCCTGAATTGCCGCACCAACAGCCACAACCTCATCCGGGTTCACACCCTTGTGTGGATCCTTGCCAAAGATCTCCTTGACCAACTTCTGCACAGCCGGGATGCGGGTTGAACCACCCACCAGAATCACCTGGTCGATATCCGCAGCCTTAAGCTCGGCGTCTGCCATTGCCTTTTTGCATGGCTCTGCCGTGCGCTGCACAAGATCATCTACCAGCTGCTCAAACTTGCTGCGGCTCAAGTTGTAGTTCAGGTGCTTGGGCCCCGAGGCGTCCGCAGTAATGAAAGGCAGATTGATGTCGGTGCTCTGCGAACTCGACAGCTCCTTCTTGGCAATCTCGGCAGCTTCTTTCAGTCGCTGCAACGCCATGCGGTCGCCGGAGAGGTCTACACCATAGTCGTTCTTAAAACTGCTCACCAGCCACTCAATGATACGCTGGTCAAAGTTGTCACCACCCAGGTGGGTGTCGCCGTTTGTGCTCTTAACCTCAAATACGTTGTCGCCAACCTCAAGTATGGAAATATCAAATGTTCCACCACCAAGGTCGTACACTGCTATCTTCTCTTCACCTGACTTTTTCTCAAAGCCGTAGGCCAGTGCTGCGGCGGTCGGCTCATTTACAATGCGCTTGACCTCAAGCCCAGCAATGCGTCCTGCATCCTTGGTCGCCTGACGTTGTGAGTCGTTGAAGTACGCAGGCACCGTGATTACCGCTGAGTCCACCTCTGCTCCAAGGTAGTCCTCCGCCGTCTGCTTCATTTTCTGGAGCACTGCAGCCGAGATCTCCGGGGGGCTCAGCTTTTTGTCGCCGGTATTTATTTGAATACCGCCGTTCTCACCCTTGAGCACCTCGTACGACACCATTCCAATTTCTTGCTCAACCTCTTCATAACTGCGTCCAACAAAGCGCTTAATTGAAGAGACCGTGTTCAATGGGTTGGTCACCATTTGATTGCGCGCAGGTTGACCAACAAGTCGCTCACCTTTGGAGGTATACCCAACAACTGACGGAGTTGTCCGCTGTCCTTCACTATTCTGTATTACAACCGGTTCCCCATGTTCCATAACCGCAACACAGGAGTTAGTTGTTCCTAAGTCTATTCCGATTGTCTTCTTGCCTGTACTCATATGTTATTCCTCCTGAAATTGTCTTTGTCTTTCTTTGCAAAAGTGGGGGCCAGGGCCCCCACTATGCAAGAGTGTGATATGTAATCGCCTCAACGGCGTTTTGCACACGCTGAGTCCCTCACGGCGTCTCGCGTCTGGCGTTGGCCCGCGATAGCCGGAACTTAGCCGTTGATCTCAATTTTGCGCGGCTTGTGAGACTCTTTCAGGTTCAGCGTGACTGTTAGCACACCCTGGTCCATACCGGCCTCAACCTTGTCCCGATCTACGGTGTCTTCAAGGGTAAAGCTCTGAAAGTAGTCGCCATACGGGCGCTCACGGAGTACAAATCGCGCGTCACCCTCTTCCGCATGTCGTTTACCCCTGACAATAAGCTGGTCATTCTCAATCCTGAGGCTCACATTCTCCCTGGTTACTCCGGGCATCTCGAGCTTAAGCATGACCTTTCCTTCCTGTTCAACAATATTTCCTACCGGTCGTACCGTTCGGACATTCTCAACGTTACGAGTTTTTTCAAGTGTATTCTGTTCCATGATATTTCCCCCCTTTCTTCTACGCCTTCGGATTAAAGGCTTTAATATCTCTACCTTCTACTCATCGTGATGCTAATTGACGGTAATCACGCGGGCCTTGTCTTCCTCACGCTTTGGAACCGACACAGTTAGCACCCCATCCACAAGTCGTGCCTCAATCCTGTCAATTGCCGCCCAACTTGGTAGCGCGATACTGCGGCGGAACTCACGATCCGACACAGTGCCACTAATGGTCAGAACGCCGGAGCTGGACTCAATCACAACGTTCTCACGGGCAACTCCCGGCAGATCAAGCCGAACTTCATAGATGTCACCCTTTTCGACAATGTCCATAGCAGGCCCACGTAGAGTCGGTGCAACGCGCCCGGTACGAGCAGCTGTATCCCACCCCATCGCTCGTTCTATCGCCTTGTGTGCCTGCT
>PXEI01000372.1 GCA_003564775.1 Spirochaetaceae bacterium | reverse complement strand
GGGAGCCGGTAGGACTCGGTCGACAGCTTGCGACAGAGCATCGGTCATTGTGTCAACTGTAGAAAAGATTTCAAGTCCGGCTTGTCCGGTGAGAGCGGTGCTCGTTTTAATGCCGCGGGTGCGGACATCGTAGAGCCCTGCTGTAACAAAAAGCTCCTCACCCCGTGTTGTGTAGAAGCCTGCCAGAATGAGTTCCGCACCGATGCTCTCTGCGTAGGAGTAGTCGGGCTGAAAAAGTACCAGGCGTTCCTCGTCGGGTTCTCGAGAGGGTTCATGCCCACTGGCAAGGACGCGAATCCGCTCATCCTGAGCAAGCATGGTGTGCAATGAGTTGCCAAAGGGTACCGAGAAAAGGTCGTCCTCAAGCGCTTCAAGCGTCGCAAAGCGCTGCAACAAGAGCCCATACTCGGTGAGTTCCGGAACAGATACATCAGCACTCTCTACAAGGTCCACCCGCAGATCAGCGTCGGAAACCAGCTCGGTTATGATACGGGCTGGTTCGTAACCTTCTTGACTGAGATCAAGTGCGTAACGTCCAGCCGGTAGTTGGATAGTAATGGGAGTACGCCCAACCGGCTCGGCATCTACCGCCAGCTCCGCGCCAGAAGGCGTGGAAGTAACCGCCAGGCGAAAGCGGTCAGATGTACGGCCAAGCAACGTTGTGTAGCGACCAAATCCAAAGAAGCTCCCCCCGGCCCAGTGGTAAAACCGAACAAAGTCCGAGAGGTCGGTTGCGGCGCGGAGTTGATCAGTCTCTGTGAGTCGGCGTGCGGTTGGCGATGTGCTGAGCACATACGGAAACAGAGTGATGTTGTCAGGTGGGATTACTATGCTGAGCTGCTGTGTCGACCGCCTGTCGGTACCGTCGTCAGTGGATACGTCCGTTTCGGTGCCGTCCCCCACCGAAACACGAAGGGTGTACTCACCGGCAGGAACTCTCACGTATCGCACATCGTGCTCGGAAGGTGAGACACGGATGGTGTCGTGCAGAACAGCTTCGCCGTTTGGTGTGCGGCGCATCAGACGCAGCACGGTCTCGGATCCGGAGCCGGGTTCGGTAAGAATAGCAAGCAGGGACGGTTCCTGAGGGTGGGGCACCGGCAGTCCCGCACACGACATGACGAGCAGTTGCAGCGCGACCGAGGTTGTTACAAAGAAACATGACCAGAGTCGTTTCACACTTTTTTCCCATCCTTGTTTCCTGTACTCAGCTAAGCGTAGGTCTCTTTGGGAGCCAGGTCAAGTGAAAACCGTGCTCCGCAGTTGGGTAGCCCTTTGTTCATTCAGGTGCGTATCTTTGCTCAAAGGAGGAGCACGATGAACAAGATTGAACGCGTCGACGCTTCGCTTGCGGGCAGGGAGGTCGACCGGCCACCTATATCGTTCTGGTACCATTTTGGGGTGCAGCATGCACCCGGGGCTCGCATTGCGGAGTTGTCTTTGGAGTTCCTCAGGTACTATGACCTGGATTTCCTAAAGCTGATGAACGACTACTACTTTCCGATGCCGGACGGGCTTGCGGAGATCAACAGCGCCGCAGCACTTGGACGAATTCGGCCGATTGATATTCACCAGAGCGACTGGGCTTTGCAACTTGACGCTATCGATATCCTGGCTCGCGAGCTCAACGGAGAAGCCTACTTCATAGACACCGTGTTTGACCCCTGGCAGGTCTTACGCCGCAGTCTCGCAGGTGAACACTTTGGGCGGCTCATGGACGACCATCCGAAGGCCGTGCTCACGGCGCTTGAAGCACTAACTGAGACGGTCATTGCCTACTGCAAGGAGTCAATCAAGCGGGGTGCCGCCGGAGTTTTTGTCTCTACATTTGGCGCGGCGCAGCAGATGTCGCAGGAGCAGTACCGCACCTTTGCTAAACCCTTTGTGAAGCAGATCTTTGAGGAGATCAAAGGAACGGCCCCCATGAACACGCTTCATATGCACGACTATGGAATTTTCGTTGACGACATCCAAGACATTCCTATTGATATTCTTTCGTATGAAGACCGCTATCCCGAAAATCCTACGATACCAGAGATGCGGCAGCAGTTCGGCGGCAGTATTATGGCGGGGCTGGACAAGTGGCGCCTGCAACTGGTGACACCGGCCGATGCAGTGCGGAATGCTATGGAGGGAGTAGAGCTTGGGGGCCCGACCAAGTTCTTGCTGGCTCCTGGCTGCAGCTTTGAGGCATGGTTTGATCCGCACTCGGCACAAGCGATGGTCAACTCAGTAAAGGCGCTTGGGAGGTGATCTGCTTTGACACTGCGTCGAGAGACCGGGTAGTTTGGGACAAACCCGAAGAATAACTCGGCTATCTCCGCAGACCTAAGGTGCCGGGGTTGCCTTTGGGCGCCCCGGCACCTTTTGTTTTTGGGCCTGGTGTGCGAACATGGTGGCGGGCAGGAGGCGGAGAAACGTGGACGGAAGCAAACGGAAAGATGTAAGAATTGGCGGGCACGTATCGGTTGTGCTTAAACATCATCAGGCAAGCGGCGAGCTGACAGAGGGTATTGTAGAGAGAATTCTCACGAACTCTCCCACGCATCCGCATGGGGTTAAGGTTAAGCTGAGTTCTGGGGAGGTCGGACGGGTCAAGGTCATTCACGACTAGTCCGGAATGGAGGCAAGCATGAGTGACACGCACCAAATGGAACTGGAGAGCTATCGGCGAATAGTTCGTACATCGCCCATGCCCTATGCCTACCACAGAGTTGTGCTCAACGAAGGTGGACTGCCGTGCGACTTTGTGTTCCTGGAGGTAAACCGGTCCTACGAGCGTATGACTGGCCTCAAGGCGCTGGATATCATGGACAAGCGAGCCAGCGTGGTTGCGCCGGAGTTTCTGGGCGATGACTTTGATTGGATGTCTTTGTTTGGGGAGGTTGCGCTTAAGGGTGGGGATAAGTTCTTTGAGCGGTACTCGCGGGCTCTGAGTCGGTGGGTCAAGGGGCATGCTTTTGGGGTGGGAAAGGAACACTGTGCGGTCTCTTTTTGTGATGTTACCCCGGAGTATGCGCTGGCGGATGCAGCACAGTCTCTCCATTCCTATGACTTGGAGACCATTAACTACCAGGAAATATGCCGTGTGATGCAGAGCATTTCGGGTGCGCGATTTGCGGCCCTTAACGTTCTCCATGAGAATGGCGAGAGTTCGACAACGGTTGGCCTTTCGGGGCTGGCTGACCTTGTACAAAGATCAGCGGACATCCTTGGCTTTCCTATCGTTGGACGGCGCTGGCCACGAGAACCTGCCTGGGAGGGCCGCTTAGGTGAGGCAAAAACGACCATGTTTGCCTCACTAACCGATGTCGCGGAAGGCAGCATTACAACTGCGTCGCTTAACCTCATTGAAAAGATTGCGCGTCTTGGCAAAGTTGTGGTTGTCAAGACGATGAAGGGTGCAAGGACGACCGGCAACTTTTGTCTGTTGTTTGGCCGAGGTTCTAGTTTTGAGAATCGGAGTCAGGTAGAGGCGTATGCCGATATGGTCGGGTTGTTGCTTGCGCGTATTCGAGCCGAGGCGGCTGAAAAGGAGATGCGTGAGCGGCTTCGTCGGAACACAGAGCGCCTGAACGCATTTATTTCGCATACTCCGGCAGTTATTTATGGATTCAGCATCGGTCAGTCTGGCCTCGTTCGCATCACCTATGTAAATGAGAATGTTCGTGAGGTGCTTGGCTACGAACCTGAGGAGTTGTTGGACTCCGTCGATGTCTGGTGGAGCCATGTGCATCCTGATGATGTTGAAGCCGTGGCTTTGGATAGTACCGACCCGACAAAACGGTTTGAGTATCGTGTTCGTGACAAGGCGGGCGTTTATCACTGGATTCATGATAGAAGGCGGGTTCTGTCACGCATTGATGGCATAACTGAGGTGGTCGGAGCCTGGTGGGATGTTACCGAGCTTAAGCAGGCTAAGGAACGTGCCGAGTCGGCCAGTAGTGCCAAGACTGAGTTCCTGGCCAATATGAGTCATGAAATCCGCACTCCGTTAAACGGAATTCTGGGTACCTTGCAACTCCTGCAGGAAACGGGTCTTGAGGGATCGCGTGCGGAGTATGTGCGCATGGCGCTGGGTGCAACCAATCGACTGACACAACTGCTGTCTGACATTCTTGATCTGTCCAAAGTTGAGTCGGGCGCCCTCAGAATACACGAACACAGCTTCAAGGTGTTGGAGCTTGTTGAGGCGGTGCTTGAGCTGTTTACAGCGATTGCTACCGAGAAAGCCCTTTCTCTTGAGTCGCATATTGATTCCGACCTCCCGGACTATCTACTTGGCGACGACATGCGCATCCGCCAAGTGCTCTTCAACCTGGTTGGCAATGCGGTTAAGTTCACCGAGCACGGCAGCGTCAAGCTCTCTTTGTCCCGAGCCCCAGTGAACGAACACCACGGAAGTGATCTCGGGGAACTGAGTGCCGGGTCTGAGCTACCGGTTCGCATATCTGTTGTTGATACCGGTGTCGGGTTGTCCCAAGAACAAGTAGACAGGCTCTTTGAGCCCTTCTATCAGGTTGAACGAGCCTATACTCGGACACAGTCGGGAGTGGGATTGGGTTTGCCTATTGTTGATCGGTTGGTCAAACTCATGAATGGTCAGGTGTGGGTAGATAGTGAGCTTGGTGCAGGCACCTCGGTTGTTGTAGAACTTCCCCTTAAGGTCGGGTCAGGGCTTGAGTTGGACGCCAGTAATCTGGGAGCGAGCAGTCCGCAAACCGGTGATGCGAGTTCGGATTCCGATGATTCCCACCCTCAATTGCGCATATTGGTTGCCGAAGACGACCGAATGAACAGAATTGTTTTGCGTCGCCTGCTCGAGCAAACTGGTCATGAAGTAGTTACGGTTCACAATGGTCGCGAGGCGGTAGAAGCCGTTGCCCAACAGGAGTTTGATGCCGTCCTTATGGATATCCAAATGCCGGAGATGAACGGTGTGGAGGCCACCCGCACAATTCGCACATCTGAAGACATGGCACAAAAGAATCACATACCTATTATCGCCATTACTGCGCACGCAATGCCTGAGGACCTTGCAAGCTTTATCGAGTCCGGTATGGACGGCTGCGTGACCAAACCGGTCTCTATG
>PXEI01000482.1 GCA_003564775.1 Spirochaetaceae bacterium | reverse complement strand
TGACCTATGACGAACCGGTAGTACCGGGCGGCTGTGGAAACCTTCTCCCCGGAGATAAACCCGCACCACCAACCATGCACCCGCGAATGTTCCTGGCCTCGAATGACCGCAACCCAGTGCCGCCTCTCGGAACACCCTCCGGACTGTTTGAGTTCTTTAGTCAACGCTTTGCACAAGCAGGCTTTAACGGAATTGCCGAGTGGCGAGAACCTGAGACCGGGTTGAGCCTGGGTTCAAACGAGTTCCGCGTGATTCACGGCAAGCAAGGCTACCACTCACATGTATGCACGGCCAATATTCCAATGTTGGCGCAGATCACCAAGGACTACGACACCAACCGTATCTGGATGAACGCCGAACGCGCCGCAGCACTTGGTGTGTCAGACAACGACACAGTGCGCCTGCGAGCAAAGAACGGACGCACAGCCGAGGTACGCATCATGGTGACCGAACGCATTCACCCTGACATGCTGTTTGCTCCGGCTGGCTACGGCAACCGTTCACCATACCTGGAGGTTTCGCAGGCACTTGGCGGGTTCAACCCCCATGACCTGTGTGACTTCCGCACCGAGCCTATATCGGGCCACGCAATGATGAGTGAGCTCATTGTTGAGGTGGAGAGCGTCTAGAGCAAGCCACCGGCTGGGTTAGCCCCCGGCCTTGTAAGATCAGCCCCGTGTAGGAACAGCCCCGTGCTACCTGCACGGGGCTTTTTTTACCAGCCGCGTGTGCCAGGAGCTCCCTTGAAGGGCCCAACAAGGTTTGGAGTAATCCAGCCGCCGTAGAAATCGCCCTCTTGGGCCTGAATCTCATAACCATCTACCACACACCGTTCCATAAGCGCAGGATAAAAGGCGTACCAGCCAGCAATGGCGGTGAAGGGTTGGGTGGGCCGTGGGTAACACCAGACCGCTCGGCGCGCGGTGTGAGACTCCACAATAAGGTCAAAGTATGAAGCTGGCCCCTTCCACTCGCAGAAACTGGAACCCGCCACCGGCTGCAGCAGGTCTTCGCGCACGTCTGTCGGGGGAAAGTAGTAGGTAGGTGGGTGCGATGTCTCAAGCACCCTGACGGTAGCGGTGCTTGCCGCAACCTGCAGCCCCCCAAACCAGACCTCTACGGTTTCAGTACTCGGGTCAATGCGCGGAGGCCGGGGATAGTCCCAGACCGATTCTTTTTTTCGATCAGGTGTATTCATGCCGTCTAGTGGTTCATGCTGCCGGTGCGGTAGCCGCCGACCTCAAGCGCAACATGACGGAAGCCGAGTGAGCGCAGATGGGCGTCTATGGCGTCGAGACGGTCGGCGTTTAGGAGAAGCGCGCGCTCCTCCGGCGCTACCTCAATCCGTGCCAGACGGCCGTCCTCGTGTGAGCGCACGCGCAGTTGCTTGAGGCCCAGGCTCCGCAGATAGTCCTCGGCCTGCTCTACCCGGCGTATCTTCTCTATGTTCAGCACCTCGTCAAAGGGAAAGCGGGTAATGAGGCAGGCCATGGCCGGGTGTTCGGCGGTGCTCAGGCCGTAGCGGCGCGAGAGTTCGCGGATCTCTGCCTTGGTTAGCCCTGCCTCAAGCAGGGGGCTGCGCACCTGTGCCTCACGCAGGGCCTGCATACCGGGGCGGTAGTCGCCAAGGTCGTCTGCGTTGGAGCCGTCTACAACCTGGGCTAGACCAAGCTCGGCGGCGGTACGCTGAATGAGCCCAAAGACCTGCTGCTTACAGTGGTAGCAGCGGCGGCTGTCGTTCTGGAAGGTCTCAAGCTCAAAACCCTCAAGGGGCACCTGCTCCAGCCGCATACCTATCTCGGCGGCAACCTTGCGCGCGCCACGCACCTCCAACTCCGGATGCATAGGCCCGACAATAGTAATTGCTACTGCGTTGTCCCCCAAGGTTGCAAAGGCCACCTGTGCAAGCAAGGCGCTGTCTACACCGCCAGAGAATGCAACCCCAACCGAGCCTATATCTTTGAGAATCTCTTCAAGCCGAGTCAGCTTGCTATCTATCTCGCTCATGTTCGCATTGTACGTGAACTGTTTGGAAAACGCAAAACAAAGCTTGACGAGCGGGCGGAGCACCGTTATATTTTGTTTACTCAAAGTCTATTATTCTATAAGGCAATATAAGGAGTTCTTAATGGCAAAATCCAGCCAGCTTCTGCACCTGAAGGTCGCGGCCGCAGCAGCCGCGTTAGCGCTTCTCCTTGTACTCGCGGCGTGTTCTGGGGAACAGCCGGAAACTGATCAAACACTCACCTATCCGCTTTCGGCCGTTGTAACAACCGGGATGGTTGCCGATATAGTCGCCGAGGTTGGCGGTGAGCGCACCTCTGTACACGCTCTCATGGGAGCCGACGTCGACCCACATCTCTACCGTCCTACCCGCTCGGACGTTGCCCGCATGCAAGGAGCCGACATCATTTTTTACAACGGACTCATGCTGGAAGGCCGTATGGGAGACACCCTTGTGCAGATGGCACGAACTCGTCCGGTTTTCGCGGTGAGCGAAGCGGTGGACGAGGCAGTCCTGTTGGATACGGATGATTACGAAGAATCCTTTGACCCACACCTGTGGATGGATGTCTCCCTCTGGATACACGCGGTCGAGGTTGTAGTAGATGCGCTGAGCGAGTTTGATCCCGACGGGGCAAGCGAATATAGGGCTAACGCAGATGCGTACATCGCTCAACTTGAAGAGCTTGAAACCTATGTGCGTGAGATCATGGAGACGATACCGGAGAACCGACGCATTCTCATTACCGCGCATGACGCCTTTGGCTACTTTGGCGAGGCGTACGGAGTAGAGGTGCTTGGGGTGCAGGGCATGAGCACCGAGTCCGAGGCGGGTCTTGAGGACATTAACAGCCTGGTGAACTTCATTGTAGAGAACGATGTCCGCGCGGTATTTGCCGAAAGCACAGTTCCTGACCGCGCTATGATGGCAATCATTGAAGGTGCCGCAGCCCGGGGACACCGCGTGGAACTTGGTGGTGAGTTGTTCTCAGACGCTATGGGAGCACCGGGCAGCTATGAGGGCAGCTACATAGGCATGATTGATCACAACGCCACAACCGTAGCGCGCGCGCTTGGCGGCACAGCCCCTGAGCGTGGGCTCCACGGCAGACTCTCGCGCTAACAAGGAGCAGCTATGGCCACACAATTTGAACATGCTACTGCCCAGAACAGTACGGCCGAGACCGACTCAGGGCCTGCAGCTGCACCGGCTCTTTTCGTTCGCGACCTCACGGTGGCTTACCACCGCAAACCCGTACTCTGGGATGTCGACCTGGAGGTGCCGCCAGCGGTGGTCTCAGGCATTGTTGGACCAAACGGCGCAGGAAAAAGCACTCTGATCAAGGCCGTGTTGGATCTGGTGCCTCAGACATCGGGCACGGTAGAGATCTTTGGCGCCCCCTACCGTGAGCAACGCGCCATGGTTGGGTACGTTCCGCAGCGTGAAAGTGTAGACTGGAACTACCCTATTACCGCCCTTGAGCTTGTCGCCATGGGACTGTATCGCAAAATTGGTTGGTTCCGACCTGTGACAAAGCGCTACCGCGAGCAGGCACGTGCGGCTATGGAGCAGGTTGGCATGGCGGACTTTGCCGACAGGCAGATCAGCCAGCTCTCTGGCGGGCAACAACAACGAATCTTTCTGGCCAGGGCACTGGTACAAGATGCGGCAATGTACTTCATGGATGAGCCTTTCGCAGGCGTGGATGCAGCAACCGAGGAAGCCATTATGGAAATTCTCCAGCAGCTGCGCACGCAGGGCAAGACAGTGTTCGTGGTGCATCATGACCTGGACACGGTGCGCCGCTACTTTGATTACCTCATTATGCTGAACATGCGTGTTGTTGCCGCAGGTACCAGTAGCGAGGTCTTTACCGACGAAAACCTGCGCCGCACCTACGGTGGACGCCTGACCTTGCTGGACCGCGCTGTGGATGCAATTGGGGGCATTAAACCATGATACCCCTCGGGAGTAGTTCCGGAATGAACCAGCTTGCGCGCGTGCTCACCCTCGCGGACTACAACACTCGCGTCGTGATCTTTGGTGTTGTCATGCTTGGAATTGCTGGCGGGGTTATTGGCACCTTTTTGCTGCTTCGTCGGCGGGCCCTCCTTGCAGATGCCGTTGGCCATGCGGCACTTCCAGGCGTGGCCGGTGCCTTTATGATACTCACAGCGCTTGGCATGAACGCACGCAGCCTACCGCTGCTGCTAACCGGGGCGCTTCTGTCCGGGTTGGCAGGTATGGGCTGTGTTCTGCTAATCAACCGGTTTACCCGCCTCTCGGAAGAGGCCGCACTCGGCATTGTACTGAGTGTGTTCTTTGGTTTTGGGATTGCGCTCCTTGGTATGATTCAGCAGATGCGTGGCGCCTCGGCAGCGGGGCTCGGCTCCTTTATCTATGGGCGCACGGCTTCAATGCTGCGAGCCGATGCGCAGCTCATTGGAATATCAGCGCTGGGAATTGTTGTCATTGCGACCCTGCTGTTTAAGGAGTTCAGGCTCTACACCTTTGACCAGGACTTTGCAGCAGGAGACGGGTGGCCTGTTCACCGCCTTGATGTTCTCCTCATGAGCCTGGTGGTTGGCGTTACGGTGCTTGGACTTCAGGCGGTTGGCATTATCCTCGTCATTGCGGTACTGATCATACCTCCGGCCGCAGCACGGTTTTGGACCGACCGGCTGTCACGCATGGTGGTGATCTCTGCACTGATTGGGGCCGTAGGTGGCTATATTGGGGCAGGTATTAGCGCTATGGCGCCGCGGCTTCCGGCCGGGGCGGTCATTGTTTGCGTGACCGGAGTCCTGTTTGTGTTCAGCTTGATTTTTGGGTCCACCCACGGGCTACTTCCGCGGGCTCTCGATGAGTTGCGACTTCGCAAACAAACGCGCCGACATCACATTCTGCGCTGCCTCTATGAGTGCGGCGAGGCGGTGTACAACCATGATCAGCCTGTACCGCTTGAACGAGTTGCCGCGGCTCGCGCCTGGAATGCGCGCGAACTGAAAGCAGCTCTGGAAGATGCCGGTCGTGCAGGCCTGGTGCGACGCACTCATACCGGTGAGTTTGCGCTTACCGAGAGAGGCAAGGTGGAGGCCCACCGCATTACCCGC